>JAAFHO010000659.1 GCA_013297575.1 Chitinophagales bacterium | reverse complement strand
ACATTCGCTTTTCTTGCTTGTGATTCATCTGAGCAAGTACAGTATCATCGTATCGAATACCCCAGCCTGTATAAGCGGAAAGATTGGGATGATTTGTCTCGTTTTGAAAAAACTGATGCGACGTAAAAGCGTTACCAATAGCGTATTTACGCATTAAATAGGGTATATTTGATGCTTTCAAGGAGGAGGCATCAGCGGTAAGCAGGGCATCAAACGGTACAAAGTGCAATGCACCATCTGGGACAATCCACAATCTTTTATAATTGGAAATATTTGCTATCTGCTGGAATGTTGGCTCGATTAGGTATTTATAACAAGCCCTGGCACTGGTCAAAAAAGTGCTTTCTTGTGGTGAACCCTTATCATGTAATACCGTGGAACGAAGATCCAAAATTGTTTTTTTTACGAGATCAGAAAAAGGTACTTGAACTACCTGAATTCCATTGTTGTCCAATGCAAAAGTATAAATCGTACTATCTCCACAAAAATAGTCCAACAAAACCGTCGCTTGCGGTATTTTTTTACAAATCTCGTCGGCAGATTGTATCATTCCAGTTTCAAGCGCAGCAAACGAGGGGGAGATTTTCCGTATTTCCGTTTCAAGTACTTTTTGTTGATTGCCCAAATTATACAACGCCTCTTTCTGATCTACCCCGGTAGTTGCCTGTTCCTGTTCCAATTCCGCTATACGGTTGTGTATATCCTTCCATGCAAGTAATAATGAATCTGGCAATGCTGCAAAAGCATTAGATTGAACCATTTTCTCCCTCAAAATCGCGGCTTTTGCCTGCTGCACGAAGGAATAGGCGCAAATTGTATCGCCAAGGGCTAAAGATTGCTGAATACCCAGTTCATACAAATTACGAGCAGCAAAGGACATTTCGGATTTAGATGTATTGGTTTCAAATACATTAAAAAGTTTATTTTTAACATCCACTGCCAGTAAGGTGGTTTCCAAAGCATTTTGTAAGACCGCTTTATTGCCTTTCAAACGATAAATCTGATCCAAAGCCCGCGACTTACCCCAAAGTGCCTTGAGCAACCAATACTCCGAAAAAAGCCGCTCTTTGCTTGGGTTTCTTGTAATTTGTGCAGAAATCGTATCTTCAAAAAACATATTCAAGGTTTGCTGAAATGAATTCAATGCTTGTTCTGGCTGATGTTGGCGTTCGGCTATTTGACCAAGATAGAACATGATATTAGCACATTCTGGATGTTGTTTACCCTTGATATTTATAGAAACAGGCAATTCCTTATTGAACCAATATTTTGCAGATTCATATTGTCTGGTAAAAAAATAACAGCGGGCCATTTGATGGTAAGCATCCGGTAAAAATTCATTCTCTTCGGCCTTGTCCATCAAATATTTAGAGCAGTCAAGTGCTGCTTTTATGAGTATAAAAGCAGAATCATTTTGACCCGCATTTAAGTAAACCTTAGACATAAAAGTGAGTATATCAACTTTTTGGACTTCATCTGCAAATTTAATTGCAGATTTTAATGCGTCTAAAGCGTCTTTTTTATGGCTTTGTTCGTAATAAGCCCATCCTAGCGCACGAAAAGACCTATACGTTTGCTCAATACTGTCTTGAGTTGTTATTTTTGTATCCTCTTTTGAAAGGAATTGTAGGCTTAGTAAGGCAAATTTAGCAGCTTCAATATTATCGCCAATTGAATTGTAATTTTGAGCAATATTTACTATTGTCTTTATTTTATCTAAAGCCTGTCCAATTTCTGGAAATACGACAAGTCCTTCTCTATATGCTTCATTAGCCACTATAAACGAACCCTTCTCTTGTTTTTTATACCCCTTAAGGAAGTAAAGTTGATAAAGTTTAGTCTTTTCTTTATCTTTTATCAAAGCAATTTTTGTGATAGTCTCGTCCAATAAACTATCCGCTGCTCCACTTGATTTACAATTGGTGGAATAAACTATAAGATTGAATAACGGAAGATACACCTCCGAATATAACCCAGCACCCATCAACTGATGAACCGCTTTTTCAGCAAAATAAACCGCTTTCTGTATATCGCAAGCAGTGGCATATACTTCTGTGGAATCAATCCATTGTGCAACACCAGTAGTATCGGCGGAGGCTATAGTAGGCGGTTCAACTTGTGGAGGATTTTGGCAACTGTTGTTCCATAATAAAATGGCCAAACAGGCGATTAGCCCAATTAAAAATAATCTAATAGTCATTTTGGTAAATATAGGTTTTAAAGTAAAAGGTAACAGGCACAAATATAAGGGCAAAATTGAAATTTGTACTTTTTTTTCAAATGGGGCAAAATAGTATCAAACAACACTATCCATTAAAAGAAAAATAATCTGCACAAAATAATCATTTACAACACCTTGAATATTAAACAAAAATAAATACAACAACACTACGATAAAAATCGTAGCGAATACTTGCGACTACGATAAAAATCGTAGTATCTTTGTACTGTCATTAAAATAAAGATGCCGCGCACCGTTACGCCTGTAACATTTCCCATGCAACCGTCGTCTTTTTTTTAGGTCAATTGCTACGATAAAAATCGTATAATTTACCGCAAATTTTAAACATCGATCTAACAAAAACACGCTAAATAATTAAGTTATGCTAACGAAACATCCAGTATGGGCCATGTTGCCCACCCTATTCTTATGCCTTTTTTTACAGGCCACCTACGCTCAGCACCAAATAACGGGCTTCATCGACGAAGGTAAAAACAAACCCCTACCCGGTGCTTCAGTCTTACTCTTGAGTACAAAAGACTCTAGCCTCGTAAAAGGCCGTTTGAGCGGTACCGATGGTGGTTATAAATTGGAAGATATTCCCGAAGGCACCTATTTTTTGCGGGTCACGATGATCGGTTTCAAGATTATCAATCCGATATTTTTACGGTAGCCGACAATAAAACCTTGCCCACCGTGACCCTTTCCGAGAGCAGTACACAGATCAATGAAGTCCAAATTGTAGCAAAAAAGCCATTTTTTGAACAAAAAATTGACCGAATGCTCATCAATGTGGCCAGCAGTCGCATTAATGCGGGTGGAAATGCGTTGCAGGTTTTGCAGCGTTCGCCAGGGGTATTGGTCAATAAACAATCCAATTCTATCTCTATGACAGGCAAATTTGGGGTAATTATTATGATCAATGGCAAAGTAAGTCGTATGCCCCCCGATGCTATCCTCCAAATGCTGGAAGGGATGAGTTCCGATAATATCGAACGGATCGAACTAATCCATACGCCCCCCGCTAGTTTCGATGCAGAAGGCAGTGCTGGCATTATTAATATTGTACTCAAACAATCGCCCGATGCGGGTTTGAATGGCGGCTACTCCGTGAATAGCGGCTATGGAAAACGCGAAAAATACGGTGCAGGAATGAATTTTAATTATCGCAAAAAAAAGGTCAACTTATTTGGCAATTATAGCTACCAATTTGACCATAATCCCCAAGTTTTTACCAATTATAGAGGCATCAAAAGGGACGGTA
>JAAFHO010000648.1 GCA_013297575.1 Chitinophagales bacterium | reverse complement strand
TATCAATTGCGAAACGCCATTGCTAAGCATGTTGATTTATCTACAATCAACTTGATTGTTTATACTACGCCACCAATCACCTTAGTACACACCATTCGTTACTGCAAATCTCAGTCAAAAGCACGTACATACCTATTACTCAAGGATATTTTTCCTCAAAATGCCGTTGATATGGGCTTTATGGGTCAGACATCGTTCCTGTATCAGTATTTTAGAAAAAAAGAAAAACAATTGTACGCCTTGTCCGACAAGATTGGGTGTATGTCCTTGGCCAATGTTCAATATATACTAAAGGAGAATCCGGAGATTCCGCCAAGTAAAGTGGAAGAAAATCCGAATACGATTGAACCTATTCCATTCTTACCAACGAAGGAAGAGCAACGTGCCGCGAGGCAACACTTTGGTTTGCCCTTGGATAAAAGGATCTTTATCTATGGTGGTAATTTGGGTAAACCTCAGGGCATTGATTTTATTCTTCGGTTTTTAGAGGCGAATAAGCACCACCCAAATCTATATTTTGTTATTATTGGAACTGGAACTGAATACAGCAAACTGGAGCAATGGTATCAAAATGTAAAAACCAGTAGTGTTCTTTTATTGGCTGGATTACCTAAAAATGAATATGATCGCCTACTTAAGTGTGCCGATATTGGTATGATTTTCCTAGATTATCGCTTTAAAATACCTAATTTCCCATCGCGATTACTTTCTTATTTAGAGCATGGTATGCCGGTTATCGCTGCTACTGATCCCAATACCGATATTGGGCAAATCATAGAAGATAATCAATTAGGTAAATGGGCTCCTTCTAATGATTTAGAACAGATGAATGCTGTTATCCGTACTTTTGAAACAATAAGTGATGAAGAATTAACCAAAATGGGCAGAAATGCTCGACGACTGCTGGACGACAAGTATTTGGTAGAGGTTTCTTATCAACGGCTAATTTTATGAAATTTGTAAAACCTTAGCAGGAGTTTTAATCAAAATGTAAGCCACTAAGTTGCTACTAAAATAATTGATCATTTATGGGTATTATTCGTGCTTTGATATATTACATTTGTTCTTTGTTGCTTTTCGCTACTTCCTGTCGGAGTGTATCTGACGTTAATAAATTGGATAGTATTGTTAGAAAAAAATCAGGAAAAACTTGGTACTTAAAAAGTGGAGTTTTCAAGTTGCGAAATACAATCGATATTCCTACTGGTACTATTTTGGTTGGCCGAAAAACGACACTTATCGTGCCAGAAAATATTGAGTATCCTGCTATTCGAATAAAGTCAGTCTCAAGGGTAGTTTTGAAAAATATTAATATAAGAGGCGAAAAATTAATTGAAAGTGGTAAATCAAACCAGTTTTTAAATATATACAATACTAATTATTTTCTTGAAATTCACAATTGTGAGAATATTAAAGTTGAAAATTGTTCCTTTTCCAATAGTTATGGTACAGTAGTACATGTAAGCGATTGCGTTAGTCTTGATTTTACAGATTGTGTGATCGAAAATATTGGGGTAGCAACTAGTGAGAAAACGAATTACTCATATGATGGAATTTTTCTTGGAGGGTACAAATACACTTCAGATGTACATATTAATCGCTGTGTTTTTAGAAATATTGGCATGAAATTTCCCTCTGGAGGCCCGCCTTGGCCCAATGATGGCGACGGAATACAAATACAAAGTATGGGGAAAATTGAAAGGATAAAAATAGAAAACTGTGTTTTTGACCGGTGTAGCGCCAGGGGTATTAAAATCCAAACTGGTAATAATATCGAGGTTGACAATAATAATTTTTTGACTGGATGGGCAGGTGTTTGCATTGTTATGCCTTGGTCAGTATCTAATATAAAATTGACTAATAATATACTTACGGACTTTAAGTATCCATTTGGAACAGATTGCTATACAGACTATTTTATAGTTGACAACCTTCTGATTCAGAAAAATAAAGTCAATAAATGCGAACATTTTTTTAGAACGAGTGGAAAATCGGGTGTCAAGAATGCTCAAATTTTAGATAATGAAATTGACGACGTTGGTACTTTTTTTATTTCTGGAAGATTTTATGATACTAAAGTTATGGGTAATAAGATTAAAGTTTTTGGCACAGCACTCGACCAAAGTTACCGTATGGCTATCGAAATAAATGAAGAGTCAGACAATTTGTCAATTGAAGGGAATTCATGGCGAAAATTCAAAGAAAATAATTATGAATCAGTTATTTTTTCTAAGAAACGTGTCATCGTGAAAAATAACAAAATGCAAGAGCCTGACATAAAAAATAAAAAAGAATAGACCTAGACATAACGAAAAATGATAAAAGATAAACTTTCCTCTCTTCCCATTTTGAGAAGAATAATTCTCCCTTTACTTAGGTATTTAGGTCGAGACATCAGGATTAAGCATCATTATACAGGCGATACTTTAACGATCAACAGTTATCTGCATAAAGGTTACTGGTTTCATGGTAAAAATCGGGAGAGCAAAACAATTCAGATTTTTCAAGAAAAAATTCAACAAGGCAATACTGTTATTGAAGTTGGTGGTCACATTGGTTATATGTCACTTTTATTTTCAAATTTAGTGGCGAATCAGGGTAAAGTTTATGTTTTTGAACCCGGACTTAACAATTTGCCCTACATTAGAAAAAATATATCCAATAAAAATAATGTCGAGTTAATCGAGAAAGGAGTAGGGGATGAAGATAAAATCGCTACCTTTTTTATGGATAACTTAACGGGCCAAAATAACTCATTTGTCGAAGACTTTGAAGGGTTCAAGAGTATCAAATCTGCCTCCTTTGATAGTAAAGCAGAGATCAAATCGGTCGAAGTAAAGTTAGTGAAATTAGACACGTTTATTGCCGAACAAAAGATGGATAAAGTTGATTTTATTAAAATTGATGTTGAAGGTTTTGAGTATCAGGTACTGAAAGGTGCTAGTGAATTAATCGTACATCATAAACCGATAGTAATGGTTGAGATTCAAAGCAATCAGTCATTGATAGCAGACTTCTTTATGCTTCAAGATTACATTTTGCTGGATGAGGATATGAAAACATTGAGTAAAAAAGATGTTGAATCCTGTTTGAGTAACAATGTATTTGCATTTCATAAATCTAAATTAAATCGATGAATAGTGTGGAATCTTCTGTTTTAATATGTTCTGCTGGCCGCCGGGTCGCACTGGTAGAATCCTTTCAGGCATCTTTAAAAAGCCTTGGTTTGGCAGGAGGAGTTTTTACTACCGATTTAGCCCCGGTTATGTCGGCGGCTTGTCAGGCTTCGGATAAGGCATTTAAGGTTGGACGATTTTCAGATCCCAATTATATTGAGCAACTCCTTAAATTGTGCATTGACAACAACATTAGGGTTGTCGTACCAACTATTGATACTGAATTATTGCTTTTAGCAGCCAACAAAGCACTCTTTGCTTCTAATGGTATAGAAATCATCGTGTCAAACCTCGACTTCGTAACAGTTTGTAGAGATAAGCGGTTGACAAATGCATTTTTTACTGAAAATAATATT
>JAAFHO010000647.1 GCA_013297575.1 Chitinophagales bacterium | reverse complement strand
AGTATAATCTAGCCCTGAGGATTTAAGAGCTTGTTCGGTAAAAAGGTCTGATTCCGTAATTCCATTCATAATACGTCCTGAACCTTCTTTACGCATAACTGACATATAAACTATATGCTTAACACCTACTTGGCGGGCAGCAGTTATTACATTAAAATGCTGAGTAGAACGGTCTGTAAATGCAACTGCACTGGTTAGCATTACTTTTGAAACGCCTTCAAAGGCATGTAATAACGAATTATAATCGAAATAATCTCCTATTTTAATCTCAACACCTTTAGCAATAACGTCTTCTAATCCTTCTGTTTTTCTGGATAGGCCAACAAGCTGACTCGCTGGTATCCCTTTTTTTAATAGGTGTTCAATGGTTTTTTTACCTACTGCACCTGATGCTCCTGTAACTAATATTTTTGACATATTTTTTATATTTGTGAGATACAAAAGTAGAACATGTAAATTTAATTTTGTTACTTTGCAACTAAAAGTAACAGTAACTTAGAAGTAACAAGGTAACCTTATGGGATGTACACAAAAAGAAATAGAACAGCACAAAAAGGAAATGATGGCTATACAAGACTCAATGGATGTGTTGAATGGAAAATGGAAAATGGCAATAATTTCATCTATTTGTATTTACAATGAAAGACGCTTTTCAGATATTTTGAATGATGTTGTAGGCATCTCTAATAAAATGTTGAGTAAAGAATTAAAAGATTTGGAATTAAATAAATTGATTAACCGAACTGTATTAGATACACACCCTATAACAGTAAAATATAAACTTACTAAGCATGGTAAAACACTTAAAACTATAATTAATAATCTTACAGAATGGGGCAAACAGCATCGTAAAGAGATTATTGGAAAGTAGTTTTTGCATTAGGGAAAGTAGTAAAAATCCTTTTCTGAGGAACGAAAAAAAAGATTGGAACAAATAGCCCCATTTTTTTTGTTTCCCCTGTCAAGTGCCAGTTTTAGTCAAATTTTATTTTTGTTGAACTATTTATCACAAACAACTGAACAAGATCAAACAAACCAAGTTATCTATTCAGTTTCAAAAATCAACATAACCAATTTATTTAAAACACTATGCTCAACAAATTATTTACTTTACTGGTCATTTTATTGACCGCTTTTGTGGCACAAGCACAAACTGCTCGTGTCCAAGTAATCCACAATTCACCGGATCCAACGGTGGATGTTTATGCCGGTACGACATTATTACTCGACAATTTTGCATTTCGCACTGCGTCTGCATTTGGCGATGTACCCGCTGGTATTCCGATCCCAATCGGTGTAGCACCAGCAAGTTCTACCTCATCGCTAGATGCTATTTTCACAGAAACAGTTACCTTCCAATCGGGTGGTACTTATGTGGTGACAGCATCCGGTGTGGTATTTAATGCAACCACTCCATTTGGGTTGATTGCCAATGCCAATGGCCGTGAGGTAGCCTCCAATCCGGCTAAAGTAGATGTGGCCGTCCTACACGGTGCACCGGATGCTCCTGCGGTAGATGTAGTGGTGCGTACAGGATCAAAAATTGTGTCTAACTTGTCTTATGGCAGTTTTACGCCTTATTTGAGTCTTAATCCAGGAGAATACTTTCTGGATGTAAAGCCAGCAGGAAGTGCTGCTATTGTCCAAACCTATAAAGCGGATCTTAGCGGTTTGGCGGGTAAAGCCGTTTATGTATTTGCAAGTGGTTTTTTAACGGCTGGTGCGGGTGCTCCGTTTGGTTTATTCGCTGCTTTGGCAGATGGAACAGTGATTGAATTACCGGCAACGCCAGTGGCGCGAGTACAAGTTATTCATAATTCACCAACTCCAACGGTGGATGTGTATGCGAATGGAGCAATTTTGCTCAATAATTTTGAATTTAGAAAAGCGACTTCGTTTATTTATTTAGCGGCAGGTGTTAATATCAATTTGGCAATAGCGGCGGATACTTCCACTTCAGCAGCATCAGCCATTGCTACTTATAATGTTAATTTGACGAATGGAAAAACGTATATTGTAACAGCAACAGGCGTAGTAGGAAGCACCACAGCACCATTTGGATTGAACATTAACGATAACGCCCGTGAGCGATCGGTATTACCAACAAAAGTGGATTTTGCAGTACTCCACGGTTCTCCTGATGCTCCGGCAGTAGATGTTTCATTGTATAATGAGGCACAAAATTTGGTGAGCAACCTTGCATTTAACGCTTTTAGCGGTTATTTGAGCGTTGATCCGGGCGTATATTATTTGGATGTGAAATTGGCTGGAACAAGTACCAAAGTAGGTACTTTTAAAGCAGATTTGAATGGTTTGGCAGGTCAGGCTACTTATGTTATGGCGAGCGGTTTTGCAACACCTAATACGCCCCCCTCTTTAGGTTTATTTGCGGTATTGAACAATGGTACAGTGGTGGAATTACCAGCAGGTACGCCGCCAGTTGTACAAACGGCAAGGTTACAAGTAATTCATAATTCACCCAACCCAACGGTGGACGTGTATGTTAACGGAGATTTGTTGCTCAATGATTTTGTGTACCGTACTGCAACGCCATTTATCACAGTTCCAGCAGGAGTGGTATTGAATATCGGTATTGCTCCGGCCACGAGTACCTCAGTGAACGATGTTCTTGCTAATTTCCCAGCAACATTGGATGCCAATGGTACTTATATCGTTACAGCATCGGGTATTTTGGGAAGTACAACAACGCCATTTACTTTAAATGTAAACGCCACGGCAAAAGAAACAGCCAGCACTCCTTCAACAGTAGATATTTCGGTATTACATGGTTCACCCGGTGCACCTAATGTAGATGTGGATGAAGTATTTGCAGGAAATGTAATTTCTAACTTGGCTTATGGCGCTTTTACACCTTATTTGAGTCTTGATCCGGTTATTTATGATTTTGCTGTTCGCCCAGCCGGTTCCACCTCAGTAGTTGCCACATACCGAGCAGATCTTTCTGGTTTGGCTGGAAAATCGGCTTATGTAGTGGCTAGTGGTATATTGTTTAACACTGCCACACCGTTTGGTTTATTGGCTGTTTTGGCCAATGGTACTGTTATAGAATTGCCAGTTACACCCACGGCACGGGTACAGGTTATCCATAATTCACCTAGTCCAACAGTAGATATTTATGCAGGTAACACCTTGTTGATCAATGACTTTGCCTTCAGGAAAGCTACTCCATTTGTCAATATCCCAGCGGGACGCGGCTTTAATATTGGTGTAGCACTTGGAACAAGCACCTCGGCAACAGATGCTATTGCAAGTTTCCCTGTTGCGTTGGATGCGAATAAAAAATATACCATTTTTGCAGCAGGTATTGTAGGCAGTACTACGACTCCTTTCGATCTATATGTTTATGATAATGCGTTGGAAGCATCTCCAACAACGGCTATTGTATCATTTAGTGCTTTCCACGGCGCACCGGGTGCTCCTGCGGTAGATATTGTAGAGCGTACAGCGGGCCCACTTGTACAAGATTTGGCTTTTGGTGAAAATTCACCTTATTTGAATGTCCCTGCTGCACTTTA
>JAAFHO010000645.1 GCA_013297575.1 Chitinophagales bacterium | reverse complement strand
CTGCTGAAAACTACGCGCATAAGTATAAGACATCCAGCCTGTCATTACGCCTTTCTTTTTATTGACTAATAATTCTGCGCCATACGCCTTGGCCCGTCCTTGCACCATTTGCGTTTCTACAACAGGATTAATACTTAACGCCGCCCCGCTCAAATAATCGTAAATAGCACCTTGCTTCCTGTAATATGCTTCCACCGACCATTCCCACATGCGGCTGGGCTGTTCGCGGAAATACCCCACCGAAAACAAGTCACTTTGCGCAGGTGGCACATAGCGATTGGATGTTTTCCAGCGCACATCGGGTAGGGGAGTGGTATTATTGGAGACCATTTGGAGGAATTGGTTCATTCGGTTATAACCTATTTTGACTGAACTATGCGCATTGATCTTGTACCGCAAGGCCAACCGTGGTTCCCACCGACTACGACGTGATTCTATGTCATTTTTACCAAAATTCAAGGTATCTGTTATGGAATAGATGGTTCGTGGCGCATCGGCGGCGTATATTGGGAAATGCGCTGTGCCAAAATTCCAATAATTGACATACCGCAACCCTAGTTCTACCAAAAGATGGGCGTTTATTTCGTATTCATCGGCGACAAACAAGGCCAAATCCATTGATTTTTCAGTATCCAAGGTTACGCCGTTCAATGTCGAGCCTTCCCGCGGCTGTAGGTCTGCTGGTTTCAATTGGTATTGCGTGCCGGTGATGCCCATATTGATCCGCTGTTTAGTGGAAGGCGCATAGGTCATTTCTACTTTGCCATTGAGGTAGTCCAATCGGGTTTTGAAATCGAAGCCAGCCCCTACTTCTGTTGCGCGCGTACCCGTGCGATACAAGGAGCGCACCACCTGCGTATTGAGGTTGAAACGTTCGGAGAAAAAATGGTTCCAACGCAAGGATGTATTATTGTGGCCATATTTAATCGTCGCTTCTTTGGGTACAATATTACCGATACTATACAGTTCAAAAACCCGATACGAGTCATAACTGATATAATTAGTCAAGGAAATATGATCTTTGTCCGTAGGCCGCCAAACGAGTTTATTGGCAAAATCCAGAAACTGTGGTTTGCTATTGGGCAGCCGTCGATCAAATACATTTCGGTACAATACTTTGTTATAAAAACGCAGCAAATACTCATTAAACGACACGCGCCCGGAGGTCATAAAAGCCAATTTATTTTTAATGATAGGCACTTCCACGTGTACCCGATTGGAAATAAGACCAATCCCGCCTTTAAATGTGCTTTTTTCCATGCTGGGTTCGCTCATTTTAATATCGAGTACGCCTGCATTCCGTCCGCCGTAACGAGCGGGAACAGAACCTTTAAAAATTTGAATTTCGCGGATGGCATCGTTGGGTAAAACCGAAAAAAGACCCAGTAAATGCGTCGGGTTAAAGATCGGCATATTATCAATAAGAATGAGGTTTTGATCCACCGAACCACCGCGGATATTGATACCATTTGCGCCTTCTCCTACCGATGAAATACCGGGTAGCGTTTGTAAACTCCTAAAAATATCAATTTCGCCAGCGGCAGGAACAATTTTTTCTACCGCGCGCATGCTCAACAAATTCACGCCCAAAGCCGGTGTTTCAATTGTGCGTACAGTACCTTGTGAAGTCACTACTACTTCCTCTATTTGTGTTCCAATATTTTCCATTTGGGCTTCAAATGGCATTTCGCCCACGACCTCTATTTTTGAAAAAAACGACTTATAACCCGGTAATTGAAACCGAACACCATGACTACCACAGGACATAGGCATCCGAATTTGGCCAAGGGAGTCGGTATAAATTTGGGTATTGAGGCCGTCCAATTTGAGTAATGCCCCCGGAATAGGCTCCGAACTTTGCGCATCTATCACGCGAATTAATAAGTAACAAGGTGCTTGCGCTCCCACATACACAGGCATGTATAGGGCGAGGATAAAACAAACCAAGCAAAGAGATTTTTGCATAAGAACTTACGGGTACTTTTTACTAAGTTTAGGATAGCGTGATGGGTAAGCGGCCAAAACGCGAAGTAAGGGCAGTTGCCCAATTTCCCATAAAGTCCAACGGCAAAGTTAACTGCAATTCCTATTTAATGCGGTATTCCGCCCATTTAATATTTTGATTCCTTTTTTCTGCTTAACTTTGCGTGAAATACACCAGTTATACCCCTTTTATCCCTTGCTTTTTGTTGGTGAGGTGATGTTGGCCTTTTATTTTTAAGATGATGGGCCAATACAACCCGACAGTGTAAAGTCTATCAACGCATTTTCTATGGTTACACATTTTAAGTCTTTGGACACAATTAATTAGCATTTTGAACTGGGTCTTTTCCGCAATTTATTATGTCCAAGTACTTATCATCCAAAGTAATAGTACGCTGTAAAATAAGTTTTTTTATATTTTGAAGTCTCTATTTTCAGCATATTAGTAGCGGTTGAACGACCCAGAATGGGTCAAATGTTTATAGCAAAATCGTGGTTTCAATACGCGTGCGACCCTGTCGGGGTCGAATGTCATACAGCCACATTGCTCTATAAACATTTGACCCATTCTGGGTCGGTTACACCTTCAAAATATAAATAAACTTATTTAACAGTGTAATAGTGTATTCTTTTTAAAAACGCATAACATTCAAATTATATAATACCTATGTCGATAGCGCGTACACCAGCCATAATTTTTATTTTTTTCACCCTCTTGCTTGATGTGATTGGATTTGGGTTGGTCATTCCGGTATTACCAGGTTTGTTAGAAGAAATGACAGGTGGTGACCTCAGTACAGCCTCCAAGTGGGGCGGTTTACTGATGTTTACTTATGCTGGGATGCAATTCTTGTTTTCGCCAGTAATGGGTGCGCTGAGCGATGCGCATGGGCGTAGGCCGGTCATTTTGGCCTCTTTATTTGCCTTTAGCCTCGATTTTGTGTTACAGGGCTGGGCACCTACTTTAGGTTGGTTCTTCTTGGGCCGTATCATAGCGGGGATAACGGGTGCTACCTTTACTTCCGCCACTGCCTATATTGCCGATGTGAGTCCGCCGGAAAAACGCGCTCAAAATTTTGGCATTATTGGTGCCGCTTTTGGTATGGGTTTTATTATTGGCCCATTGCTGGGTGGATTGGTGGCGCATTACGGTGGATTACGCGCACCTTTTTTTGCTGCTGCGGCTTTAGCCATGATTAATGCCTTGTATGGCTTTTTTATCCTTCCCGAATCCTTAAAACCTGAAAACAGGCGACCTTTCGACTGGAAACGCGCCAATCCTGTGGGTTCTTTGCGGCAATTGGGTAAATATCCTGTTATTTTAGGGTTAGTTGGCGCGCTGCTGCTGATTCAAATAGCGGGTCACGCCAACATGAGCACTTGGACTTATATCACGATGGAAAAATTCCGCTGGGGATCTTTTGAAGTGGGTATGTCGCTGGCTTTTGTTGGGTTGGTGAGCGGTATTGTGCAAGGGTTATTATCGCGCAAGATCATCCCCGCGCTGGGTGCTAACAAATCGGTTACTTGGGGACTATTTATGTATGGTGTTGGTTTTGTGTTGTTT
>JAAFHO010000646.1 GCA_013297575.1 Chitinophagales bacterium | reverse complement strand
GTACTTTTACATTGTTTGGTTTAAGTGGTTTGAGTAGCCAAAAACTAAACGGTACCGCTGATTCTCTGTTGTGGAGAGAACGGACGGAAACGCAATACAACGCTGATTTCAAATCCAATACGGGTGTCGTAGGACTTACGCATAGTCTTATATTGGGCGATCGGACGGCTTTGAAAAATGTAGTGGCTATTTCTGCTACGAATAATGGCGACGAAACGGATCAGTATTTAGATGATTATTCGTCGCGTAAATTGTATGACAATAATCATATACAGCGCAAAATGACGATTTCCTCTACACTAAACCACAAATTTAATCCAAAAAACCTATTGCGGGTCGGTGGTTACATGAATTTTTTAGATTTTAATTTTGCTCAAAATACGTGGAATAACGAAGAAGATCGCCTGATCGAAAGCCTTAAAAACACGGGTAATGCCACTAGTGTCAATACTTTTGCACAGTGTCAATACAAGCCTTCCGAAAAAATTACCCTGAGTGGCGGAGCGCATGGTAATTTCTTCTTGCTCAATAATACGTGGTCGTTGGAGCCGCGTGCATCTGCTAAATATGCATTTACAGATCGCCAATCACTTAGTTTTGGTTATGGGAAACACAGCCAATCGCAGCCATTAGGGGTGTATTTTACAAAAGTTGAAGGTGCTAATGGTGCTTTTTCACAACCTAATCAAAATTTTGTATTGTCATTTGACCAGAATTTTAGCGGCAATTGGCATATCAAACCGGAGGTGTATTTTCAGGCGATCGAACAGGCACCGGTGAGCAGTTTGACTTCGGATGCGTTTTCGGTGCTGAATGTAACGGAGGGTTTTGTAGAAAAAAGCCTTGTAAATGGCGGAAAAGGCCGCAATTATGGCCTAGAAATTACGGTGGAAAAATTCTTGACGAAAGGTTTTTATTGCTTATTGTCGTCTTCTTTATTTGAGTCGAAATACCAAGGCAGCGATAAAGTTTGGCATAATACCCGTTTTAATAGCAATTATGTAACGAGTTTTGTGGCAGGAAAGGAGTGGAATTGGAACAATAGCCGCAAAAATAAAAATCGGACTTTTGGGGTGAATATTAAATTGACTCAAATGGGTGGCTTGCGCGAAACGCCGATTGATTTGGAGGCTTCTATTCAAAATGAAGCATTAACTTATGCTACAACGGGTATTTTTGAGGATAAAATGCCGGATTATTTCCGATTGGATACTGGTGTGCGCTTGAAACGTAATTATAACAGGGTGACTACTACGTTGTCTTTGGATCTGCAAAATGCTACGAATCGGAAGAATACTTTTGGTCGGTACTATGATGTGAAGGCAAAGGAGGTGAAATTTTATTATCAAACGCCTTTGATTCCGGTGCTGGCGTATAAGGTGGAATTTTAGGATATGGGATGGGATGGGGGGATGGGGGGGGGGATGGGGCGACACATGCATAGGGCGATGCCCTATGCTGGATGTGTCGCCCCGTTGGGGCTTTGGGTTTTGGTCCAATATATCATTTTTTTGGGTGTGGGTTGCTCCATTCCAATATCCAGCCATTCAAAATTACTTTGTAAATCTGCTCTTTTGGAATAGCCTCTTTTGGCCCAAAATACGTCTAGTGGTTGATAATCTGATGTTCGCAAGGGATGATCTATTGGTCTTTCAACTGCACAAAAGCAAGTCATGGCATAGGTGCCGAAATGACGTGCATGTGCCTCCCGTTCGTCAAAAAAACGATGCCCTAAACCCAGTCCGCGATAAGATGGCAGCAGGATGCTTTCGCCAAAATAAAAAACACGATCCAATGGAATACCTGCTTGCAAAAATGGCGCTTGTACTTCGGCGGTTTCATCCGTCAGCGGGATACAGGTCGTGGCACCCACCATTTTTGATCCATCATATACGGCAAATAAAAAGGAGCGCTCGGAGTTGGCGTAAGTTTGTAAATATTCCTTTTCATACGCAATTTTGCCTTCGTATAGATACGGAAAATCCCGAAATACTGCGATACGCAACGCAGCCAAGTCGTCAAAAATGGAGATAAACTCAGCGCCTGTTTTGCGGACAAAAGTAAGTTGGTGTACCACAACTACGAAACTAATTCAATCCAATGTGGAAGGTTATAATAGGTCGTTACACGGGTAATTTTGTCGTTTTTTACCTCTAAAAAGGCACCTACGGGCAATGTATAAGACTGCCCGTGTGCTGGAGGTAGCCCCTCGTCGCTTTTTTTATAAATGCCATGTACGACAAATTCAGCAGCAACACGCGTCCCTGTTGCATCGGAAAGGAACACCATGTCCGTGAGTTGCTCCGCGTAGGCTTCATCCATTATTTGGAGGAATTGCGTAAATTTTTCAAGACCAATTTGTGGTTTACCTTGATTTACTTCATGCACAATCTCAGGGTCGAGGAGGCCAAGCATGCCCGACCAATTTTGGGCATTGAAAGCGGCATAATACGCTTGTACGATGTCTAATGATGTCATTTTTATAGTTGTTTTTTACGTCACTAATTCGGTCTAAGGTCATACTACTGGACATTTAATAAAACGCAACTAACAGGTCATGTTTACTAAACTTTTTTAGTGTCGTAAACGTAACTTTCCACTATTTCAAAAGTGGTTTAAACGTGTTTTTTTATAAAATGTCCAGCAGTATGGTCTAAGTAATTGTGACTATTTTTTTCTTATTTTCTAAATGCAACGCAAGTGCTACTTTTGCCGCCATTGCTGCCGCTGGTGCTATGGAAGCATCAAGTGTTTCTGGCGAAAAATATTGTTTAACAAAATGAGTATCAAACTGTCCCGATAAAAAAGCAGGATGATCCATCACAAATCGCCCAAAGGGTAGGGTAGTGGCCACCCCTTCTACTTCATACTGTGCAATGGCTTCGCGCATACGTTGAATGGCTTCACCACGGGTTTGGCCGTAGGTCACCAGTTTGGCGAGCATTGGATCGTAATAAATAGGTACTTCCATCCCTTCTGTAAAACCATCATCTACACGGATACCTTCGCCTTTTGCCGGACGGTATTTGGTAAGTGTACCCACCGATGGCAAAAAGTTATTCATAGGATCTTCGGCATAAACGCGGAGTTCCATGGCATGCCCTTTTATCGTCAAATCCGCTTGTTGGAATGGCAAATGTTCGCCTCTAGCCACCTTAATTTGCATTTCTACCAAATCGACACCAGTAATCATTTCCGTGATCGGGTGTTCCACTTGTAAGCGGGTATTCATTTCAAGGAAATAGAAATCTAAGCGATCATCGAGGAGAAACTCCACTGTTCCTGCACCTACATAATCGCAGGATTGCGCTACACGAACGGCCGCTTCCCCCATTGCTTTCCTGAGTTCGGGCGTTAGTACGGCACTCGGTGCTTCTTACACTACTTTCTGGTGGCGGCGTTGAATAGAACATTCTCTCTCAAAAAGATATACAATATTTCCGTGTGTATCTCCGAGTACCTGTATCTCAATATGGCGTGGAGAAGTAACATATTTTTCGATAAAAACAGCGCCATCGCCAAATGCCGACATGGCTTCCGAAATAGCGCG
>JAAFHO010000643.1 GCA_013297575.1 Chitinophagales bacterium | reverse complement strand
TTCCTTAGGAATAATGGACAAACCATTCAAGTCTGGCACAAATATAAGAATTTTTACAAAAAAAAACCAAAACCCCACCTCCCCACGTATATGTCTGTCAGCAGACGCTTGGGACATTTTTATGCCAAACTTCCGCCAGTTTAGATACCTTTGCCACAGCATTACGCACAACAAACATGCACGATAAGGCCAGTACTCCTTATCGTGTATCTGTTTTTGGTTTAAAATGCTTTGCTGCAATTTATACTAATTTAATACTTTAATTCGCATACATTTGCGACGTACAATTTTGACCATACTTGCGTGAGGCCAAATCCCGTAGGAATAAGATTTAAATTAATATAATGGAAAAACAAAACGAATCAAAAGCCCCAGCGTATTGGGTGCCAACTGCTTATTTTGCCGAGGGTTTACCTTTTGTGGCCATTGCCGCTGCCTCGGCACTCATGTTTAAGAATCTGGGTATTTCTGATACTCAAATTGCATTTTGGACATCACTCATTCTGTTGCCCTATACCATAAAACCTTTGTGGGGACCATTTTTGGAGATGTATAAGACCAAGAAATATTTTGTAGTGGCCACCCAATTACTCACGGGAGTTTTGTTTGGTTTAGTGGCATTTTCGTTGTCTTTACCCAATTTTTTCACCTATTCTATTGCATTGCTGGCGATGATCGCCTTTAGCGGGGCTACCCACGATATGGCCGTGGATGGTGTGTATTTGAATGCGCTTTCGCCTAAGTCGCAAGCCGAGTATATTGGTTGGCAGGGTGCTGCATACAATATTGCAAAGGTATTATCGGGGGGTGCGTTGGTCTATATGGCGGGTCAATTGGAGGCCAGTATCGGTGTGGTAAGTGCTTGGATGGCAGTCATGGGGATTTATGGCGCAATTATGCTGTTACTCGGTGTTTATCATATCAAAACAATGCCAGCAGGCGGTGCTGCTACTACTGTGACTTCATTAAATGAGGGTTTTGCTACTTTAAAAGACGTGGTCATCTCCTTTTTCCAAAAGAAAAATATTGGGTACGGTATCCTTTTTATCATCCTGTACCGTTTTGCCGAGGGGCAGGCGATCAAAATCACGCCTTTGTTTTTTAAAGCAGCGCGCGAACAAGGCGGACTTGGTTTAACGACTTCCGAAATAGGTATTGTATATGGTGTTTTTGGTGCATTGGCCTATCTTTTGGGCTCACTTGCTGGCGGATATTATGTCTCGAACAAAGGACTGACCAAAAAAACGCTCTTGATTTTGTGTTGTTTTTTCAATCTACCTTTTGTGGTGTATGCTATTTTGGCCTATTTCATGCCAACGAATTTATATACTATCGCTACCGCTGTTGCGATCGAATATTTCGGATACGGATTTGGATTTGTAGGACTTATCCTCTTTATGATGCAGCAAATTGCCCCCGGCAAATACAAAATGGCGCATTACGCATTCGCCTCTGGTATTATGAACTTGGGTGTGATGATACCTGCTATGCTTAGTGGTTATTTGAGCGACAAATTGGGGTATTGCAATTTCTTTATTTGGGTATTGGTGGCTACTATTCCTGCTTTTTTGATTACTTGGCTGGTGCCTTTGCAGGAGGAACACAAGGAGGTCTAGGGGGCTTCATCAAACCTCCACCACAACAACCCGACTACCACGCTCATTACTAGCAAAGGTTTTTAACTTAAACACCTTAGCCTCTGCTACCAAAACAGGTGAAGTATAAAGTGCCGAACGCACCGTCGGTTCAGTACCATCCGTCGTATATCGAATATCAAGTCCGGGAAACGCCACATTGGCTTTCAAATAGCCATTTTCCACTGTTGCGCCGGGCAAAGGAATCCGGTAGCCAATACCACCAAACAGGGCATCTAACCTAGGTAATTCAATTTGGCCGAGGCGGTTGGCAAATTCGTTCCAAGCCGCCGCGTAAGCAATTTGGCGCAAAAGCGGGTCTTTTTCGTTGCCCCAAGTTGGAGCATTGGCCCAGGCGCGCTCTGCCAATGCGATCATACGAGGAAAAAGCATGTATTCAAGTCGCTCTGGAGATCGAATGGTTTCGCTCCAAAGTTGACCTTGAATCCCTAAAATATTGTTGCGTCCTTTTGCTGTGAGGCGAATGGCATTTTTATACTTCAAATCAGCATCTATTGCATTGCCCAATACATCCTGTTCCGCGCATTGATAGAGGTCAAATGGTTGAAATTTAAATGTATTTTCCGTATTTAAGTAGCCTCCCCAATAGTAGCCAGGCTCTTCGGGGTCTTTGTCGTAAGCAAAATCAAAATACAGATTAGGGGCATTCGACAGCACTACTTTATAACCGGAATTGGCCAAAGCATAAGCGACCTCCTCTTCTCCTCCGCCCCAAATCGTGTTCCAAATATAGGGTACCACCTGCTCCCCAGAAAATGTCGGATTGGGTAGGCGAGTGCCACCTTTGTGGGTCATCGCAATTTCTTCCCAACCCGCGGTCAGTATCCCGCGCGATGATAAAATTTGGTTGACCCGTTGCAGAAAATAATCGGCAAGGTCTTGAGCGTCTTTTAATGCTGGCTGTTTTTCCATCAAACGAAGGCATGCAGGTGATTGCAACCAAACGCCTTGCGGTACTTCATCGCCTCCAATATGAAGCATGGGTAGCGCCGCTCCTGCCTCGGCATACATAGATATAAGTTCGTCCACGACCTTCTCTATCAGTGCATAAGTGGATTCCATACCTACATTGACGACATTTTTTCGCCACATTTGCACTGATTCATACACCGAAGCATCCTCCCAATCGGTCAACAAATAGGCATTGGCGCCCTCTGTGTCTCCCTGCGACATATAATCATCATACCGCGCTTCCATCGCTCGTATAGCCGCTCGTGCATGCCCGGGAAAATCAATGGCGGGTACCACTTCGATATGTAATTGCTGCGCATATTGCAGTAATTCAATAAATTCTTGGCGGCTATAATACCCATTCCCCGGTGAGGACGGATCATCTGGATCTGGTCCAGAACCACAGGAGGGCATTAAACAATCTTTTTCGGTATAAGTATGCCCGCGTCGCCCACCTACTTGGGTTAATTCGGGTAAATCAGGAATTTCAATACGCCATCCTTCATCATCGGTGAGGTGAAAATGAAATTTATTTAATTTGTATAAAGCCATCATATCCAGCAGTTTGTGGATACTGTCAATACCATGGAAATTCCGCCCTACGTCTAAATGTAATCCGCGATAAGCAAACCCTGGAGCATCTCGGATGGTGATAAATGGAACCGATAAAGCCATAGTATTGCTTTCCAAATGACTACCCAACAACATTCTTAGGCTCTGAATGCCATAAAAAACACTGCTTGGGTCTGTCCCAATTATGGATATGCCGTCGGTATTAATGTCTAAAAGATAGGTTGTTTGCTCGCTTTTTTCGATGTTTTCGGCCATTTCCACTGGACCAATCTCTAATCGAATATCACCGATATTTCCTTCTATTATGGCCAAAGGAGTACCAAGCCTTTCCGCGAGTATATTGGATAAATACAGCGCTTCTGCTTTTAATGGCTGCATGTAAGCA
>JAAFHO010000642.1 GCA_013297575.1 Chitinophagales bacterium | reverse complement strand
TCCTCCCTAGCCCCCCTCCACTCATGGGCATAGGTGGGCCTTTGCAATATTGTGCGGGTAGCCCACTGACTTATAAAGCCCTCGGTGCTTCCGACCTGTACAATGTAAAATGGGAAATAAAAAACTCATATAGTGCAAATATTTTCGAGGAAGGCGCGCAAGTAGCCGTTGCTTTTGAAACCGGTAACCCACGATGGCTCAAAGCCCGACAAGTTTCCATCGATGGCCTTGGTTGTAGTAGTGCTACGGTTGAATTAGCCGTAAGCGAAATACCAGATATTACGATTTCGGGCGTGGCGTATATTTGCCAAAATAACGAGGCGGCCTATTCGGCTCAAAATTATCCAAATGTGACCTATACATGGACCATTGTGCCCGCCAGTGCTGGTGTGATAAAGGAGGGACAAGGAACTGCCAATATCGAAATTTATTGGAATACACCCGGTAATTACACGGTTACAGCGAGTATTTGTGGTAAAAAAGTAACTTACGCGGTAAAGGTGTGGGCAACCCCTGAGGCAGATCCCATTTATCCCATAGGAGTATGTCCAGGCATTCCAGCCACCTTGGATGCCAATGGATTTTTCTTTGGTTACGAATGGAAAAGTGAAAGCGGCAATATTTTTTCAACGGCATTTAGCACAACAGTAGGCCCAGGCAACTACGCACTGGTTGTCACCGATAACAATGGATGTAAGGGAACAAAAGAATTTATTGTAAATCAGTACCCTAGGCCCAATGTGCGTCTTTCAACTGAAAGTCGGCTTTCATTCTGTAACGAACCCATCGAAGTTAATTTTGAAGCACTGGTTACCGTTAATGGCGATTACAAGTACGAATGGCTGCGCGATGGCGTAATTGTAGGTACCGATAGTGCTTATACCGCAGTAGATACAGGATATTATCAGGTAAAAGCGACTAATATACATGGTTGTAGCGACACAGATGGCATTGTTAGGGTAAAAACAAATTGTGTGCCTGCGGGCAGTTTCGATCCCGATCCCAATCCAACAATCGGCATCAGTTTGGCTTGCCCAAGCCTGAACATTATTATCACATCTACTATAAAATGTGATTCATTTATTTTTACGTCTAATACAACAGCACCCGTTGTGCCGGGTACGGAATATTGGCGCGTTAGGAGGCAGGGTTTTGATGATTTGGCGAGTTTCAATGGTATTTCTACGTTAAATTATAAATTTCCCAATGCGGGCAAATATATTATACAACTTACCATGAGATTGACCGATGGTACTTATTGCAATGTGGCTAATCTAGTAGATGTATTGGCAAGAGCCCAATTCAGCTTGTTACCGGGTTGTAAAGATACACCTACCCAATTTAAAGATGAAAGCACATTTGTGCCCGGTGCCCCAGAATTATCCACTTGGCATTGGGATTTCAATGATTTTGCTTCGGCCAATACAGATACCTCGGTGCTGGTAAATCCTACTTGGGCTTTTTCGGGCACAAGTGTTTATAAAGTGGTGCTTACGGTAACTGCAGGTACTGGTTGTACATCCTCGGCAACGGTTTCTGTAAATATACCTGATGCACCTGTTTTTACTTTAATACCCCAAGCGCTGACCTGTGCGGGTACATCCACCGCCATTGAGGCCGATATTTCCAATAATATAACAGACGTATCGTGGAATTTTGGCGATCCCAGTTCTGGAGTATTAAACCAATCTACGGGCAATGCTGCATTTCATCAATATAATACAGCAGGAACCTATAATATTGAAGCCACTGCCACCGCAGTAAGTGGCTGTAAAAGTAAACAAACCGTACCCATTATCATAGGGCCTAATACCTTGGGCGGGAGTATTACACCTGCACAATCCATCATTTGTGAAGGGGTCTCCATCCTGCTTAATGCACCAGACGGTGGGCCCGCAGCGCAATATATTTGGTCGGATGGAAGTACAGCCAATACCCTTACCGCAGCGGAGGAAGGGGTTTATGCTGTTACTATTTCCACACCTAACGGTTGTACCTATACCACCGCCAAAACGATTGAGGCCAACCCTGCACCCGATGGTATCATAACAGGCCAGATTTATAACGAAGACGATCAACTGGTAGGCATTGTAAAAGATATATTGAATGTTTGTAAAGGCGAAGATGTATTTCTCGAAGTACGCGATAACGGCAATTACAGTTACCAATGGAGTGGTGGCTTGGGCAGCGGCGACGACCAATCTTTTACCGATGATCGGGATAATTTACTAACGATAGGCAATTACAACTATGCTGTTACCATCACCAATACCACGACAGGATGTACCTCGGTCACACCGCCTTTTACGGTGAATGTCAATCCAGTTCCCGAAGGATTTACGGCTTCGACCAATCAATTTTGTGCAGGAACACCCAGCCTCGTCAGTTATAACGGGCCACAGCCTCCCGATTGGCTTTTCTTTTGGAATAATGGCGAAATAGGCCCCTCTTTTACGACCAAAGACCCCGGCAGGTTTTTTGTAAAAGTGATTAATCAATACCAATGTAGTGCAGAAAGCAACAAGGTAATTATCCAGCCCGGCCCCAATATCGCTGCCATTCCAGGTGGTTGCCATACCCGTTGTGCCGCCGATACGTTGTGTATCAATCCTATTCCCGATATTACGAGTTGGCAATGGTACCTCGATGGTATTCCGATTCCGGGTGCTACAACACCTAATTTGGTAGCACTACAAACGGGCTCTTATTATGTGGCAGTCAGCGACAGCATGGGGTGTAATGCCATCAGTGATCCACTGGATTTGACCCTTTATATCGGCACTGGCGATCTTTTTGCAAAAGTATGGAGCGATGTAAACGACAATGGTATCATTGATCCTGCCGATACTTTAATCAATGGTATTGCTTTAAATTTATGGAAAAATGATACGTTGCAACAAAGCACCAGCACTGTAAATGGAGCAGTTGTTTTTCCCGATATTTCAGCGGTTTCATATACGGTTACGTTGGATAGTGCCGCTCTTCCGATTTATTGGGATATCGTGATTGGCCAACAGGATGCCGAATTAATCGGTTGTGATTCCAAAACAACCACGGGTTTCTTATTACACAAAAAAGCATGCACTATTCCCATCACAACGATCACTAAAAACGTTTGTATAGGAGAGAGTTATACCTACAACGGCATTAGTATTCCAGCCGGTAGCACGAAGATATTTACCACTCAAAACGCTTATTTATGCGATTCTACGGTGCAGGTGAATGTCGTGCCATTTCCTATTGCGGCCTCTGTTAGAACAGAAAAAGTATGCCCATTGGGGTCTTATTCTTACCAAGGAACGGTCATTCCAGTAGGCAACTCACAGGTATTTACCTTAACCCATCCAGTTACAGGCTGCGATTCTACGGTCACGATTCAAGTAGTGCCATTGCCCATTGCAGCATCTAGCAGAACCGAAAAAGTATGCCCATTGGGGTCTTATTCTTACCAAGGAACGGCCATTCCGGTGGGGACTTCGCAGGTATTTACTTTAACCAATCCAACAACGGGTTGCGATTCATTGGTCACCATTAAAGTAGAGCCATTGCCCATTGCAACTTCTAGTA
>JAAFHO010000641.1 GCA_013297575.1 Chitinophagales bacterium | reverse complement strand
TTCGTAATCGCGGTTGGTAAAAACGGTATCAATCGTATAAGTTTGAGTCAGTTCAGTCCATATTTCCAAAGGTTTTCCATAACGGATCAATAACGAACTACCCCGTTCCTCCAATGCTGTTTTTAATGCAGCAATTGTTTGGTGGATAAAAGTTACCCGTGCATCTTGCCGATCTTCTAATTTATCCAAAATATCTTGGTCAAATATGAACAAAGGAAGTATAGACACACCACTTTTGAGGGCATGATACAAGCCGGCATTATCCTCTAACCTTAAATCGCGCCGGAACCAAAAAATGGAAATCTTATTATGCATTGTCGAAAAATAAGTACGAGGGCTGGATTAAGTATCCAACTCTCGTACCGATTGAACAATGAAATGAACGAAAAGTTGATCTATTTCGTAAAAACTTAGCCCAACGGTTTCGAGTCAAAAAAGTAGGCAATTTTTGGTCAGACGAGTCACTTTTTTGAGTTCGATGCAGCGCATCGGACGAAAAAAATGGCGAAGTATGGCTGAAAATTGACCTTTTTTGGCCGAAATGGGAGCGGGCTAAGTTTTTACTCTATTTCTCAATTATAGTCATCTCCCGATCATACACCAAACAAGTAAATATACCTAATGGATTGCTTGTTCCCGTCACATTACTCTTGATCGGGGATGGCTGCCCAAAAGGATTAAAACTACTCTGAATAGCCAATTGAACGCTCTCTAAATAGTCATAATATTCAGGTGTAATATGGAAAATGGTATTGAAAATGGTATCGCCTAGTGGAATTTCATATCCAGTACCGAAAGCAATGGTCTTCTCTGTTGAAAAGCGGTCGGTCGGTAAGAAATCTTGTTGAGGCAAACTATCTAAACTACCATAGTGGAGCATTCTCCGATAAAAATCAACAGTAGTTAAATCATCTGTAATATACATCAGTGCACGTGCCAAAGTATCGTTTTTAGCACTAAATTGTATTGGAATACTGTCTATTTCTACTTTGGGTAACATTATTGTTGTTCCGGCAATCGTATTGCCATCCGGTAATGTGATTTCTAAACTATAGGTTGTGCCTACTTTTGCTGGAACAATTTCCGATGCTGTATAATTAAATAGTTTTAACGGGCTGGGATCAAATGAAAATTGATTCGCCAAATTAACCTTTTTCCCATCGTACGAAATAGTTACTGTGGCATCTTGTAATAAGGTTTTATCCAAAAAACTAGAATCTAATCCGAGTGGGTCAAAAAAACTGTAACTTTTGGAAAGCAGCAAACGAAATGGCTTACCGGGCTCCAAATAGCATTCTACAACGGGCTGTGACTCGTATGCTGGTAAATCAACATTCACATCGCGAGTAAGGTTACAGGCACTAAGGAAAAGGACTACGAATGAACAGAATATGAGAATATTTTTCATAATTTCTATTAAATTTATGGTTATTGGAGATGATTAAAATTTAAAATTCCAAGTTAACGAAGGTAAAATTGGGAATAAGGATACCTGTTTTGCTTGGAAACCCGTAGGTATTTGGATAACACTATCCCCAATTTTGGCATCGGCCGTTTGGACATCTATATAAAGGAAATATGGGTTGCGGCGGTCGGTAGCATTATATACGCTCAAGGTAAAATCTTGTTCACTACGCCTTGTTCTAAATTTATAAACAATACCCAAATCAGCGCGCATATAAGCTGGATACCTGAATGTATTGCGTTTACCATATACAGGCACAACACTTTGGAAATTAGCACCCGGCACGTCTTGGAAAGTGAAGCGGCCAGCGGGTAACCAACTTACATTACCTGAAGTATAAACATACGTAGCCGTAAATTGCCAATGCCGATTGAGGCTGTATAATGCCACAATACTAAAATTGTGGCGCGTATCAAAACGAGGGGAAAAATACTCGCCGTTATTAATCACTGGAAAGCGCCCACGCTTTACCCACGAAAGGGTGTAGCCAATCCAGCCAGTAAGTTTCCCATCTTTTTTCTCTATTTCTAATTCCAATGGGCTATAAGCATATCCTCGACCAAATGTCAGTTGCGATTCTATATTTTTTTGGCCAAACAACTCGGCACCATCAATAAAATCAATTTGGTTATACAGTTTTTTATACCATGCTTCCCAAGTGACCAATACCTTATTTTTGATCAAAAATGTAGTACCAACCGCTAACTGATCGCTTTTTTCTGGGCGTACTTTATCGGTACTCGGGTACCAAATATCTGTAGGTAAGGACAGACCGCTGGATGCCAATAGGTGTACATATTGGTTCATGCGCGCATACGAGGCTTTTACAGACCAATTATCCGAAAAAGTATAATTTATGGCTAAACGCGGCTCAAAACGGCCATAGTTTGCGGTGCTATCCAACCATCCTGAAAAACGGCCACCTAAATTCACTTTTACACGATCTGTAATTGCCCAGTCGTCAGATACGAATGCTCCAACCTCTGTTCCTGTAAAATCTTCACCAGATTCAAAATTGATAGAACCATCGTCGCTACCTGCTTTGAGGCGTGCTACTTTGAAATTATGCCAAGTGCCATTGCCGCCAAAACGGATTGTATGTTTGTTATTGGGCTGGTAATAAAAATCTTGTTTTAAATTAGCATCCACAATATTGGAACCTAAGCGGAAGGAGAAACCCTGAAGCACGTTCCGAATACGGTAGCGGTAATCCGAATAGGTAAAAGTGGTATTAGAAAATAACTTTGGCCCATAAGTATGGTTCCATCGTGCTGTACCTGTAGTATTACCCCAATCGAACAAGAAATTAAAATCTTCATTTTTAAAGGTAAATACATCGCGACCAAAGTAACCACTCAGGAATAAACGGTCTTTAGGGCCAAGTTGAAAATTCATCTTGGTGTTGAGGTCATAAAAATAATAGTCGGGAATAGGATTGTAATTTTCTTTTCCTTCATTCGCTTTATTAATTTGAGCGGTAATCAAATCGGCATAAGTACGTCTTCCACTCACAACAAAAGAAGATTTATCCTTTTTAATGGGCCCTTCAATCGTCAGTCGGCTCGAGATAAGTCCAATGCCACCTGCCACATCGTAGTCTTTACTGTTACCTTCTTTCATCCGTACATCGATGACCGATGAGAGTCGACCGCCATATTGCGCAGGAAAACCGCCTTTCCAAATTTTGAGGTCTTTTACCGCATCAGGATTAAATGTGCTAAAAAAACCAAACAAGTGGTTGGGGTTATAAACTACTGCTTCATCCAAAACAATAAGATTTTGGTCATTGGCGCCGCCGCGTACAAAAATACCTGTTGTTCCTTCTGTCCCCGATGCTACACCCGGCTTGAGTTGGATAATCTTGAGCAAGTCTGTTTCTCCAAAAAGCGCGGGCAATGCCTTGGCCTCCTTGGTAGAAATAGTAGTAACCGACATTTCTGTCGTTTTTACTTTGTCGGCAAGTTGGTTGGCTGTAATGGTAATTTCTTCCAAAACAGATCCTTCGGGATTTAGAGAAATATCAAGTTTTACATTGCCACTGGGTAATATTCGGCGCAATTGTGTCTGATAGCCAAGATAACTAAATTTGAGGGTAATGGAATCTT
>JAAFHO010000640.1 GCA_013297575.1 Chitinophagales bacterium | reverse complement strand
CACCACACCACCTGCGGGGCATCCACCATGTTCTTGGTACATATCGAAACCTGCAAATGCACCGATTTCGATGACCGATTGGCCTTTGTCCAACAAGTATTCTATCCGCTCCCGCGCCGACATTTTGCCCTCAGCGTGTAGTTTTTCGAGGCGTTTAGTACCACCGCCCTCGTGTATTTTATCTAAATATCTTCTTGTTTTTGAAATGCTTAGGCGCATTGCGTCTGCATTTTTTTCTTGCTCTAATGACATGTCTGGTCTATAATATTTTGTGTTAGGTGCTATTATCGTTGCTGGATGACCAAGGGCTTTTGAGCCGTCCATTGTTCGGCTTTAAAGTAATAAACGCCACTGGGCAAGGTATGCAATTCTAAAATTTTTAGATTGGATTTTTCTTCAAATGTTTGGACAATTTGCCCAAGCGTATTGGTAATGGTGCAATATCCCAATGGCAATTCCGATTGGATATACACCTTTCCAGTAGATGGATTCGGGTATATGGCGCCGCCGTTGGTGAGTGGGGTTTTATCGGGTGTTTGAATAAAATAAGCAGTCAGTGTTGTATTGTTATTGGGGGTAAAATACAAGGTATCTGATTGATTACCAATAAATTGCACGTCATTTGCCTCCCAATGACTAAAGACCCAGCCCGGTTTTGGATAAGCCACGAGTGGTGTGGTTTCAAAATCGGCGAGTGCAACTACTTCTGCATTGTACGGCAGGTTTTTTTGGTTGCCATAACTAAAGGTCGCTACATCGTAAGGATCGCTTTTGAATTGAAGGATACCAATATGATCGAGCGCAAATTCGGTATCTAAATGACGAGGTAAACAATACCAACGGCCTCTTATCCAAGCCAAATTGGTTTCAAAACTTTGTTGCCAAGCACCCAAATCGCCGCCCCAACGCTGAAAATTACGGGGCATTTCCTGGTTAATTTCGTTTTTTACAGCATAGGCATATTCGCTTAATGTATCCTTGCGCAATTGCGTATTGAGTAAATCGACATAACGCGTTACAAATCGTTGTCTGAATTGAGGATTTTGGCAGGCTTTATCAAAAATCCAATAATGTTCGTCTGCGCCATACACAGCATCGGGGTGGCGGGCATAATTAATATTGTTAAAACAGGAAGAATAACGCGTATCCCATTGCTCCCCAAAAGTAGCATCCATATCCCAGAGCAAGTACCGCCATTTAGATCCGGGTTGATGACCCCGCCATACCCGAATATTGTTGTACCAAGGCCCTAGCCAATCATTATTGCCGCTATAGGTTTGGTAAATATAGTAGTCGATATAATTGTCTAGGTCGAAATAATTATCCAAACTCTTATAAAAATCGGTAGATCCTGGCCACATTGCCCTCAAATTATTGACCATAGCTCGCCAGTTGGCATCGCTGCCCGCCTGTACTTTGTAGGGGGCGTTGTTATAGTAATCAGAATCGGGAAATCGGATCATATCCAAGGAGTCATCATCTATACCATAATTGTATTTGATATAATGCGCGTCTTGACGTTCTCTTATTTCGTATAATCCCCAATATTCCCCATTGATAAATAATTGGCAGGGGCGGTATTCAATATACTGGCTATGGGTATTACGGGAGCCGCGTTGCACCCATGCATCGTGACCCAATTGCTGGTGAGCACCATTACCGCCCGGACGCAAATGGAGGTTTTTCCAAGTTGTAATAAGTGGTTTTTCGGGCATCAATGGCCAATTTTTTACTTTACCATCGCCGTATTCATCGTGATCAAACTGAACGAGTAAACCTTTTTTAGGTTGTGCCTTACTCCAGCCACCTGTTATCTCTATGCCAATATTTTGTGCTACTTCTAATTGTTTTTGGGTGTTAAAATATTCAAAATAGGCAGGTTTTTCCCAACCTTGCCAGTAATTAGCGCACGGATACGGATAAAAATTGCAAGTATTGATAAAAGGACCATCTGCATAAATACCAGTGTTTGTATCCCATAAGTGTTTGCGACGGATCGTGAGCGAAACAATAGGTAGCGTAGTTACTTCATTGATTAGAAATGTTTGGGTAACAATATCACTTGGTATGCCGCCATTCAAAGGGTATGTACGCGCTCGTACCACCATTGTTTTATTAATGATTAGTGGTGTGCTGAACAATTTTGAGTCCTTCTGAACACTATCTCCATTGATTTCGTAGCGGGTTTCATAACCGCCCGGAGCGGTCAATATTAAGTTGATCGTTGCAGTGTAAAACCCGGCATTATGAGAAAACGATGGATCTATACCTTGTGCCCAAAGTATGGAATTGGGGGAGCAAAAAACAATAAATAGGAGTAGTCGCATGCGTTTGTACCGTACCTGAAATTAAAGAGATTAAAGGTAGTAATTAGGGTGGGTTCGGTGGTACATAATCTGAAAAAAAGGCAAAAAAAAAGCACGTGACTTTTCACGCGCCCTCGAATTGTTTGACAATTCGGTAACAATACTTACACACTTGATTTATATTTTACAAATACCGTGCCAACATTCTTACATCTTTAAAATACACAGGGTTTTACCCTGTGCTAGATGTTTCGCCCCTTCGGGGCTTTGTTCAAAGCGATTTGGTGGCATATTAATGATTCTAATATGATTTTTGAATAAATACATAGGATTTTACCGTGCTAGATGTTTCGCCCCTTCGGGGCTTTGTTCAAAGCGATTTGGTGGCATATTAATGATTCTAATATGATTTTTGAATAAATACATAGGATTTTACCGTGCTAGATGTTTCGCCCCTTCGGGGCTTGGTTCAGTTCCTAAACGGCGAATGTGACTAATTTTCTAGAAACCCATTGCTGGTCGGTGCTGATCCTTATCCAATCGCCAACGGTTTCATATACAAATACGTCTTGATTTTTGCTGACACTTCCAATTTTTCGGAAATCGGTACTTGGTCCCGTACGAACATTGAGCGAATCGGTATTGACGGTACCTCGTTCTACCCGTTGGACGAAATTAGCAAATACCCATTCTTGTTTTCTGGCTGAAATACGGAACCAATTATTTTTCACTTCATAAATACGAAGGATTGCACCGAGTTCTGCAGCATTAATTTTTTTTCCTGAAGTAGCGGGTGCATTCCTCACATTGAGTACATCAGCGGTGACACTACCATAAAAAAGTATATTTAAAGGAGAGTCGATCGGTGTTCCTTGAGCGGCAGTTTTGACAAGCGGAATAAAATTTGCGTTAGCATCTTCTACGGTATTTCCACCAAAAAAAGCAGTACCTGGGCATGATTTTGTGATGCCTTTACCATTGGTGCGCTCGCCAGTTTTGAGGTCGAACCAATGGTGATAGACTATTTTGTCCGAATTTATGGGGATATTGAAGCGTTTTACCAAGGATGTGGTTGCTTTTATGATACCCGAACGTTGTTCTTGTTTCATCAAATCGCCGCCTTCATCAAAGTTGCCGATATTTTCAATACAAATTGAATGGGTATTAAAACCGAAGATACAGGATGGCGTTCTTTCGAGGCTGCGTCCGGTCATTATTTTACCATCGGGGAAGATGGTAAATTGCTGCGCAATATCAGACCAACCATTGAT
>JAAFHO010000639.1 GCA_013297575.1 Chitinophagales bacterium | reverse complement strand
CGAACCATTAGGGAATTGAAACTCCTCCATTAATGCAAACACTGCTTTTAATCGAACCATAAGGAATTGAAACTTTTCAGGTAGGCGCGATCGTGGTGGCACATCACAACTTTTAATCGAACCATTAGGGAATTGAAACAATTTAATGGGTTTAGAGTTTCAAGGCGGGGGTGGCTCTTTTAATCGAACCATTAGGGAATTGAAACAGCAGTAGCCTTACCATTTCGGCGATCATAAACGCTCTTTTAATCGAACCATTAGGGAATTGAAACAGCAGTAGCCTTACCATTTCGGCGATCATAAACGCCCTTTTAATCGAACCATCAGGGAATTGAAACCTGAGTGCGGCCTGATGGCATCACTTTTAATCGAACTATTAGGGAATTGAAACTAGGAGTGATACTCTTTTCCAGTAGAGACTGCACCTTTTAATCGAACCATCAGGGAATTAAAAAACCTACCCGCATATTCCCCATTTATAGTTGTGTCTCCATTGGCCGCTCTACGCTTTTGTGAACTCTTGCGTACTTTTTTGGTGAAAAAAATTGTCGCGTTACGCTTTTGTGAACAAACAAAAGCGAAGCGAATAACCTATGCTTTTGTAAACCCCTGCGTACTTTTGCGGTCTCCCCACCCTACGCTTTTCTGAACAAACAAAAGCAAAGCGAATAACCCACACTTTTGTGAACTCTTGCGTACTTTTGTGGTGAAAAAAATTTGTGGTAAAAATCACAAAAAGCAAATCACACTTTTATTAAAATCGACATTGCAAAAAATATTTTATTATACGATAATTGTAATCTTATTTTTAATGAGTTGCAGTCGCACCACCACCACTATGCAAAAAATAACCATCCCCTTCGAACAAAACCCGAATCAAACCCTAACCTATACTGAAATAATTGATTGCTACCAAAAAATGGCAACCCTATACCCTTCTAAATTGCACCTGACTACCATGGGCACTACAGATATAGGCGAACCTATGCACGTGGCCATACTGTCGAAAGATGGTGTTGTAGATCCCGAAAAAGTCAGACAATCGGGCAGACGTATCTTATTGATTAACAATGGCATACACCCGGGCGAACCAGAAGGTATCGACGCGACTATTCTGCTCCTGCGCGATCTTTTGACCAAAACTGAATACCAGCATTTTTTGGATCATCTCGTCATTGTATTTATCCCGGTTTATAATGTGGACGGTTGTATTAACCGTAATTCCCACAGCCGCGCCAATCAAAACGGACCAGAAAGTTATGGTTTTCGTGGCAATGCCCGCAATTACGACCTTAACCGCGACTTTGTGAAAACGGATTCCCGAAATGCTCGGGCCTTTAACGCCATTTTTACGCACTGGATGCCAGATGTATTTATTGACAACCATACCAGTAACGGTGCCGATTACCAATATACGATGACGCTGATTCCTACACTACACAGCAAACTAGAGCCGCCATTAGGACAGTTTTTGACCACCAAAATGCTGCCTTTCCTGTTCAAAAACATGAAAGAACGCAAATGGGAAATGATTCCTTACGTGGACACACCTGGCCCAACACCCGAAACAGGTATCGTCAATTTCTGTGATTATGGACGCTATTCCACTGGGTATGCTGCACTTTGGAATACCATTGGATTTATGCCCGAAACACACATGCTCAAGCCTTTCGCAGATCGGCTGGAAAGTACGCGGCATTTTATAGAAGTTGTTATTGCATTTATCCACGAAAACCACGAAGAAATTGGTAAAAAACGCGCAGAAGCCTTTGATTTAACCAAAAACAAGACGCAATTCCACTTGGATTATGCCATGGATGCTTCTCGCCACGATTCCATTTTATTCAAAGGTTACGAAGCCAAATATAAGCCATCGGAAGTAAGCGGACTGCCGCGTTTGTGGTACGACCGCTCGGCACCTTACGAAAAAATGATTCCTTATTACAATTATTTTAATCCAACCATCAGTGTAGAAAAACCAACGGCTTATATCGTACCACAGGCTTGGGAAAATGTGATACAACGCCTTGAAAATAATCAAGTTAGCATGACCCGCTTAACAGAAGATATGACCATAACCGTGGAATCTTACAAGATAGGTGCTGTCAAAAACAGAGAAGCGTGGGAAGGGCATTATTACCATTCTAAGGTAGAAGTAGAAACCTTGAGCCACGAACGCAAGTTTTACAAAGGCGATTATGTCATTTATGTCAATCAAAATGCGAACCGCTATATTGTAGAGACACTAGAACCAAAGGCACCTGATTCTTATTTTGCTTGGAATTTTTTCGATCCAATCCTGATGCAAAAGGAGTATTTTTCCGATTATGTGTTTGAAGACACCGCAGCGAAATTCCTAAAAGACAATCCAGATGTAAAAACGGCTTTGGAAACGAAGAAAGCCGCTGATCCAGAATTTGCCATTAATGCAGCCGCTCAATTGGATTGGGTTTATCGTCAATCACCCTGGTACGAACCGATGCACCGCATTTATCCAGTGGCCAGACTCGTAGATAAAGGCGCAATAGAGCAGGTGTTAAAAAGTGTTAATCAACTTAAAAAGTAAATTCATCCACTTATTTGGTAATTTTATAGAAAAAAAAGTTTGATCTTTGAGTTTATAGCGAATGTTGCAGGACAATTAAAATTAAGCTATACAATAAACATCAATCGTTTTTCTATGAAGAAGCATTTATTTACACTTTCCGTTCTTTTACTTGGCATTGTTTCGACCAGTTCAGTACGTGCGCAAGAGGTGTGGTCGTTACAACGGTGCATTGGTTTTGCATTGGATCAAAACCTGACCATCAAACAGGGACAGGCTACTTTAAAAACCGCAGAATTAACCCAAAGCCAAGCCAAGGCGGCGCGGCTGCCTAACGTGGGTTTCAATTCCAATGTTGGAGAACAAATTGGTACAACCATTGACCCCAGTACCAACGGGTTTGTCAACAAAGCCATTACAACCAATAGTCTAAACCTCAATGCCAGTGTTCCGCTTTACAATGGTGGACAAATCAACCAAACTATCAACCAAGCCAAAATAGACGCTAAAGCATCCGCAGCAGATTTAGAACAGACCACTAATAGTTTGGCCTTGCAAGTTGCATCGGCTTATTTGACGGTTTTGCTCAACCAAGAGCAATTACAAAACACCAAAAATCAAGTAGAACTCAGCCGCAAACAACTGATTAATACCCAAAAACTGATTGATGCAGGTAATTTACCACTTGTTGATCGGTACAATGTTGAAGCGCAAATTGCACGTGAAGAACAAAATGTAGTCACCGCTGAGAGCAACCTCGATCTTTCGTTCCTAAGCCTCAAGCAGTTGATGCAAATGGAACCAGATTTTCCACTTCAATTGGAAAGCCCCGACGTAAGCACCGATAATTTGGATGCGTTAACCACTATGACCCTGTCTGGTGTATATGAAACAGCCAAAACTACACAACCTTCCATCAGGGCCAGCGAATTAAGGGTAAATAGTGCAGAAGTTGGGATTAAAGTGGCACGTGCGGGATACCTACCTTCTGTAAATCTTTTTGGAAGTATGAGCGGATTTTACTCGTCTCAAAACCGAATTATT
>JAAFHO010000065.1 GCA_013297575.1 Chitinophagales bacterium | reverse complement strand
TTGATCGGTATTGAAGTAAAAAACTCCATTCTGCTCGTCGATTTTACCAATCAACTCCGTTTGGAAGGCCGTGGTTTGGATGAAGCGATACAAGAAGCAGGTGAGATTCGTTTTGTGCCTATTTTATTGACCTCTCTGACGGCGATCGGAGGTTTGATACCCATTGCGATAGAATCCAATCCATTATATTCACCTTTGGCTTGGGTTTTGATCGGCGGTTTGATTTCTTCTACACTTTTGTCGCGGATTATTACGCCGGTGGTGTATAAGTTGTTGAAACCTAAGGTGGGGTAAGGGGGATACTTTAACATTTAGCGTTTAAAATTTAGAATTATTAATTTTAAACGCTAAATATTAAATTATAAAGTAGTTATACAACAGCCCCTATATGTATGGTTGCGGATTCCTGTTCCATTCGTGGTGACTTTTATTTCTTCTTATAAACTTGGATTACTTGCTGACCTTCATATTCAGGTCTGTTCGTAATAATTTGGATGGTTGTTGCATCTATTATTTTTAAGGTTCCTAGATAATAACCATTTGGTGTGCATAATTTGATTTTAATTTCATTCTCATTGTTACCAAATTCAGAGATACTAAAATAATCAGGACAGATGAGAACTGTTGTGTACATTTCAAAAGTTTCTGGGTCAAGCAGCCAACAATATTTCCCAATAATGTAGAAGTCGCCTTTTTCACTTGTGCAGTAGTTGGTAAATACTTTTTCTGTATCAATCCCAAATGTGGGTGTATCATCATCAGTCATTTCTTTACAGTTTCCGTTCACACAAATTTGATGTAACGTCCAATCCTTACTGTTTAGAAAGCGCAGCAAGTCACGTTTGGTTAACGGATAAATGATATTTCCTTTATTTGGATAACAACTGAGTATGGTCATTACCAATCCGATCAAAACTACTTTACTCATTTTTTCTTTATAATTTTCCCAAAACCGGCATTTACGCATACCGCCCCCAGCGGTGGTTTTGAGTTAGGCTTTAGTGGTCATTTTCGAGACTTTAATTTCTTGTTACAGAGCGCGCATGGAGAAATTTTATCTCGTTTTGCAGGTTGGTTTTAGGCGCATATAGGTTGTGTATGCAGGAATCGTGTTTTGAACACCTTACGTTGCAAATGTACTTCAATAAACTCAATATGCCAAAAAGATCAGTACAAAGTTCACACCCATTAATTTTCTACAATTAAGATAAATAATAACCATTTACCCAATTTATTCTGCAATACTCCGTTTACCTCATTTTTGTAATTACGGCTAAGTTTTTGCAAAAATATAGCATAATGCTCAACCACATCAAACATAAAAAGTAACAAAATGAAAATCAAACAATTATTAGGTATCATCGCAATCGTCATTACCACTTTTGCTTGTACTAGAGCAACCGCCCACTTTGAAGAACCCACCGTTGAGGCACCCATAGATGAAGAGCCAATAGATACAACAGTGGTTGTTAATCCTCCTCCTCCTCCGCCGCCAAGTGTTTATCTGCCAGCCTCGGCATTTGCGGCCGATAAGGGGTTATACTATGCCATCCGAGGCAATGGGACAAATTATGGCTTAAAATACAATCTGGATAATTATCAGCTAATGATATTGAATGATACCTTACGCTTGGGTAACATGAAACTATTGCCGATCAGTGCTATGGAGGCTCATATTCTACCATTTCGTACAACTGTTACGAAATGGACAAGCATGGGCTATCCGTATGAAGTAGATGCGCGTGGCACGGGAGTCATCTCTGTAAATGGAGGTAATTTATCAGCCACCTTTCAAAAGGTTGCCATCGACAATTCTATTAGCAGCAACTATTCAGACACGTATTTTAATGGAATTCCTAGCGCATTGCCCCTTACTCGTAGCGATTATACGGGCAAATATGCTGGGTTTTCTACGAACGCATTTGGATATGGAAATACCATTACGTTTACGATTGAGCCTTTGGATGGAACAACCGATGGGGTTTGGTTAAAAGAAATAAATCGGAATGCATATATCAACGGGGCTGGTAAACTTGTTATTCCTGAATCAGCAGCCGATTCTTCAGTGTATGGCCCAACAGCGCGTTTTTTAGCAACAGAGACAGGATTGAGTGGCAAATTACTGCAATTTGGGCAACAGCAGGTGTATATGAATACGGCTCCTAGTCCAAGTGGCTACAAAGCCTTCGTTTTGTTCAAGGAATGAACCTACTGCTATGGTAGGCTTAGCATAAATACGCCCGAAAAGGGGTATCAAGTTGGCAGAAGAACGTAATACCGATTATTAACGCTCACTATTTTCTGGTGGTAAATCAGCCAAAACAGATTCAACATAAGCAAGGTCAATTCCTAGTACTTTTGCGATTTCTTCGGCGGATAGATGTGGGATGCTATACAAGTAAACGATCATTTTTCTCCGCTCCGCTTGTATAGTAGCCATCTTTTCTTGTATAGTAGCCTTCTCTTCTTGTATAGTAGCCATCTCTTCTTGTATAGTAGCCTTCTCCGCTTGTATAGTAGCCTTCTCCGCTTGTATAGTAGCCTTCTCCGCTTGTATGATGGCTCTCTCTTCTTGTATCGCCTTCCCTTTTTGTATATCCGCCATTATGTCTTCCTGAGTTTTCCCAAACATAGCCAGATAGTATGCATCAAGAAGATTCTTACGATCTGACTCCGCTTTTTGGGCAGATGTAAGTTTTTTTGCTTGTGGTTGGGCTTGTGCTTGCTTATTCATAAAATGTGCTATTATTTTTTCTTCTTCTGGTGGCAATGTAATAAAATGCACTGCAAAGTTAAATATATTTCTGACAATTTCAGATGAAAAATTACTACTTGCTATGTGTTTAAGCAATTTACGTTTAAGACGTATCCTCAATTCTATATCACCTTTTGATTGTATAACATACAAATTGGCTAAAATAACCAGTGCAAAAGGATTATCCGATTGTAGTAATTCCATTTCTGGCTGTGTCGCTACGCTAAAAGTGTTATATTTAAACGTGCATTCCGTGCCAAAACAATCAAAACTGTATGCGTCCAATGCTTCTACTGGCTTCTTCCCAACAAAAATAGCCAACATCGTTATGGGTGTATTGCTATATTTAAAACGATGCCGTATAAAATATTCGAACATACGTTCAGGAAATAGAGCCGTAGGATATGCTTCTATTTCTAAGTGGAACAAAAGATAATGATCCTCCCCATTCAATAATTTAAAACGAAACAACTTATCTGTACGTTTTACCCGCCCCTTCTTTTTCCGCTCATAAAGATTGCGTAACTCTTGCTCCAAAGAGATATAATCTATGCTCCAATCCACTTGTTGGTGCAAAGCAGGTAAGAAAAAACGGGTGGCAGGTTCAATTAAATCTAGTATTTCTTTCCAGTAGGTGTCAAAATCAACCCCAAAACCATTGCCTTTTGAAGAATTGGTCATACATATATTCTATTTGTAAGGCAAAGGTAAAACGCATTTTTATTAAAACAAAATATTTAACAAAAAAAGTTTTAAATTACACACAACCCTTACAAAACCAATCGACACCCGTCCTTCGCCGACTTATAAATCCCTTCTAAGATACGAATATCGCGCATACCTTCCTCCCCAGGCACCAATACAGCTTGGTCTGATAAGATAGATTGCGCATCATTTTCCATTTGCCTTATTTGCTGTTGCGGCTCTGGTTCTCTTACCAATTGATCGAGCGTTTTGCCTTCGCTATTTACACCTGTGGTACCGCTATAACCCGAAAACGGCTCCAATTTGTACCAACCCTTATCGCAAGACACCATCAGGTAATTACTCAAATTGACACCAAGACTCGTAGCACAATTGGCCACAGCACCGCCGGGGAACTCCAGTTGAAAACTCATGGATTCGTCTATACCCACAAACACTTCCGGGCGATATACTTTTTGTACCGCTGTAACGGCTATCGGCTCCTCCCCTACTGCATATCGCGCTGCATTGAGCGGATATACCCCCATATCGTACATGGCACCGCCACCCATTGCTTTTATGGTATGCCAGTGTCCCTCTCGCGATTCTTTGAAACCAGCCGTTGCCGTCACCATTTGTACTTTGCCAAAGGTTTTTTCACGGCCATACCGAATGATTTCTTGGGTATTAGGCTCGTGTTGCATCCGGTAACCGATACTTAATTTTACTTTATTTTCGGCGCAAGCCCTAATCATAACATTGCATTCGGCAGCGGTGAGCGCCATGGGTTTTTCACACCAGACATGTTTACCAGCCGCCGCTGCGCGCACTGTAAACTCCATGTGCATACTATTGGGTAGCACCACATACACCACATCTATATCGGGGTTATTGGCTATTTGGTCAAAATTCTGGTAATTATAGGTATTTTTCTCCTTAATTCCATACTTTTTTTGCCATTCAGTGGCTTTCTCTGGCGAACCAGTTACGATACCTGCCAAATAGCAATTTTTAGTTTTTTGCAAGGCAGGAGCCAATAAATAAGTACTATAATAACCAAGTCCGACCAAGGCAATACCCAGTTTTTTCTTTGGTGCAAAAGGAAATGCCGATAAATGAGGGGCAATGGCGAGGCCTGCAGAAGCGGCGGCCATTTGGCGAATAAAGTGGCGTCTTATCATAAAAAGTAATTAGTATCGTGCCTTAGATATGGTACGAATTAAGTCTGGATCAGTTTCAATGGCATTGCCCACGACTACAACATCTGCGCCTGCTCTGAAATTAGCGGCTGCTTTTTCGGCGGTTCGTATGCCTCCACCAACAATTAATGGGGTCTGCACAGCACCACTAACGGCTTCAATCATCTCCGTAGAAATCGGGTTTTTAGCACCCGATCCTGCATCCATGTACATCAGTTTTAGTCCCAGCATTTCGCCCGCAATGGCGGTACATACCGCAATATCGGACTTGTGAGCAGGAATTGGATAAGTATTGGACATGTATTGCACCGAAGTTTGAACACCACCATCAATCAAAATATATCCTGTGGAAATAATTTCTAAGGGCGACATTTTGAGAAAAGGCGCAGCAATAACGTGTTGGCCAATCAGCAACTCGGGATTCCGGCCACTGATGAGCGAAAGAAACAACAGTGCGTCGGCGCGGTAACTCAACTGGAACGAATTACCTGGAAAGAGCACCATTGGTATATCACAACGCTCGCGGACTGCGCTTAATACGTCATCGAGCATATTATTAACGACCAAACTGCCGCCAATAAAAAAATAGTCGATGCCACATTCCACGGCATTGTCAACGGCTTGATCCATACGGCCTAAACGCATTTTGTCTGGGTCAAAGAGTACAGCCAGTTTCTTTTTGCCAGCGGCTTTGGCAGATAATAAATCGGTATAAATTTGATGTTGGGTCATGTGGCTGCAAAGATTGGGCAATATTTTGGAATTGTAAGTATTTGGAATAAATATTGCCGCAATTGACATTACTTCACAATGGTCACATCTCCTTGCTTTCTTCGGGCAAAAGGCTTGCCCAATAATTCTGTTTCATAATCCAGCAACCAGACATATACACCGGGGTTGAGGTTTTTGCCCCTAAAATCACCTTCCCATTCGGTATTTGGGTCGTGTGTTTCAAACACTAGCGCGCCCCATCGGTCGTAAATACTGAGGTGGTACGACAGAAAATCGCATCCCGCAAATGCTTGAAATTTATCATTGCGGCCATCATCATCGGGTGAAAAAACATTGGGAACATAGACAGGGCATTCCAAACAGGTCACATAATCAACCTTGATACTATCGACAAAAACGCAATTATTGATCTCCGAAGTGACCGTTACGCTATAAACTCCGGCAGTTTTGACGAGAATTGACGAGGAAAAAGAACCCGAACTCCATTGCCAATTATTATATTCTGGCAGAGTATTGATGGATAGTCGAAGTGTAGCATCGCGGCACAAGATCGTGTCAGGGCCAAAATCATTGATGGGGTTAGCCACGCGTAGTTCCACCACAGCCGTATCGTTAGGGCAACCTACCCAATTACTGGCAATAATGTATTGGAACCTACGTGCAGTTTCAATTTGGGGATCAAAAAGCGCACTACTATCTTTAAAAGCAGGTGACCAATAGCCATTTTGCGCAAACGCCCCACTCAACAAACTACGCAGATCAATGGCAGGGTCATACGGGCAAAAATCGCCGGATCCGTCCTCTCCGGCGTAAGGTGCCGGATCTACCTTTATTTGATCAGAAAAAATACAGTTGTTGATAACGGAAGTAACCGTTACAGCATAAATACCAGCGGAATTGATCGTGATTGATTTCGTAGTTTCGCCAGTACTCCATACCCAATTATTGTGTTCGGGCAAGGTGATGAGCGTAAATTGAAGCGATGGGCTATTGCAAAGCGTGGTATCGGGGCCAAGATCCCCTATTGGACTGGCCACGCGTACTACGACCAAAGCCGTATCGCCAGGGCAGCCATCCCAATTACTTTTGACAATATACTGGTAACTTCCGGGCGTATCTGCTCCGGGATCGAAGCGGTTACTGCCATCCACAAATCCGGGTGACCAAGAGCCATCTGGAACAAATGTACCAGTCAAGTAATTAGCAAGATTAGTAGCGGGATCACTGGGGCAAAAATCAACCGTACCATCTTCCCCTGCATAAGGTGCAGGTGCTATGGTAATTTGATCTATAAATGCGCAGTTGTTGATGTTTGAAGTAACCGTTACAGTATATACACCAGCAGTAGCGACCGAGATAGAAGCGGTCGTTTCGCCCGAACTCCATAACCATTGCGTATGCTCAGGCAAGGTTGCGAGCGAAAGTTGTATAGATGGGCTATAACAAAGTGTGGTATCAGGGCCAAGATCACCGATTGGGCTGGCCACGCGCACCACTACATTGGAAGTATCATTCGGGCAGCCGTCCCAAACGCTTTTGACAACATACTGAAAACTCCCAGGTGTATCTGCTACTGGATCGAAGCGGGTGCTACCATCCACAAACTCAGGCGACCAAGAGCCGTTTGGAGCAAAAGGGCCGCTCAGGTAATTGACAAGATCGGTAGCAGGGTCATTGGGGCAAAAATCAACTGTACCATCTTCACCTGCATACGCTGGTGGGAAATACGGAATGCGTACATAAGCAATGGCCAATGGCCCACATATCGTATAAACGGTTACTTGTACCAACCGCACACCCGGCGTAGCGACAAATGCTGTGTTAGTATAAGTTATTTTTTTTAAGGCTTCGCGATAAAAACTAGCCGTGGTTTGGCCCGTATTACCCAATATGATTTTTTGAGTTCCCTGTCCTGTTACAGATGGTGATAAGACAGGTACAGGCAAAGGGAAAGATAGCGATTCATTACTGCCATCAAATATGGTAATCAATTGAATAACAATAGAATCGATTGGTGATTCGGAGAGTAGCCCAAGGTCAACATCGCACATGGTTGCGCCATCGGTGCAGGAGGTATCATTCACAAAATCCTTTGAGCCGGGCGGAGTTGTACTATCGTCTTTGTCCAAGTCCAATTCAAATGAAGTGGAAGACAATACTACATTATCAAGGCCGCCATTATCTATGTTTTGCTGGAGGTATTCACCGCGTATTTGCAGACCATCCAAATTGAGTAATACATCCACAAACTGTTGTTTAGTGGGAATAGGGCCATTTACTGCACCAATACGCCAACCTGCATCTTCTTTGATGGTGACTTCGTAATTTGTCCAAAAAGTATTAGGATCGAAAGCCGTATTAAACACCAAAATCATACCATTACCAGAAAGGATAACATCGGGTTTGGTATTATTTGTTTGTTGCGCGCTGGTAAAAAGATCAAACGACAATTTTAGGCCATACGCTCCGCAAACATTACCCAGCATAAAAGATGGTGCAACCCAATGCCATGTACCACCTGATGAAATATCAAAAGCAGAGATATAGCCCCCTGGATTACCCCCAGTAGGCTCCCACACAGGCCCGGAACCATCGGCATTTACCGTCCAGCCCTCTGTATCGGTATCAAAGGTGAACGTTTGAGCAGATAATTGAATAGCAGCAAATAACAGTAAGATAAGCACTTGGATGTATAGTTTTTTCATCAATACGTAATAGATAGCGTGAAATAGATAGGGCTTGTTTTGCGGAAAAGGTTGCGAAGCAATTTAGTATATCCACCGCTAAGATACGATCTATCTATATTTTTTGTACTAAAAATCTATATTTTGCCGTAATTGGTCAATACTATAATTTTATTCGTTATTTTACCAGTTGCATATTACCGTATATAAAAGACTTGTTGCGGTGGGATACCATCCGGCCAGAAATTGATCTTTTCGTACTGCTTCTCGGCTATTTTCTCGTCCGTAGCGCTGCTACGAACTCAAAAACGAGCCCAATCAGCCCAAAAATCTCTAATTTCATAGCTCGGCCGATCCCACCGCAATAAGTCTAAAGTAAAAGTTATTTGCCAACAATTTGTATTAGGCGAAAGAAGGAAAGTATTAGGGTTCCCATTTTCGAATCATCTTTAGCACGCCCGCTTCTACCTCTTTGAATGTCAGTTCTTCTTTAGCGATAAACATCAATAGGAGTGCGATAGGCGGATGATCGGCGGGGAGACGCAGATAAAACTCGTGTTTATGCAAGCGCCATGCTTCGCGCACGAGGCGTTTGATCCGATTGCGGGCGGTGGCAGTTTTGAACGTTTTTTTGGGTGCGGAGACCATGACTTGCACACTGGATTGTGGCGTAGGATAAAACTCGGGCGGGAAGGGTTGCCAAACGACCCTAAGTGGAAAAGCGAGGTATGATTTTCCTCCAATGAACAGCGCACCGATCATTTTGCGGCTTTTGAGCCGTTCTTTTTTTGAAAAAGTGAAGGAAATTTCCATTAAAATCAATAATTTAATACAACACAAAAAGTCGCCCGGTTGAAACGACAACCGGGCGACTAATATGCTTGAACGCTTTCAAGCATCGGCAAATCCACGCACACGTCAGGCGGCGTGACCGAATTACTTCAGGCGCCTTTCGTCAGAAACTGTGAGTTTCCAACGGCCTTGCTTACGACGGCGCGCTAATAATTTACGACCGTTCTTGGACGACATCCGCTCACGAAAACCGTGTTTGTTTTTACGAGCGCGACGCGATGGTTGATATGTACGTTTCATTACTTATTATTTTTACTAAATTGAATAGCCTTGCTAAAATTGGAGCGCAAAGGTAATCTTAGTTTCGTTTAGGGAGGTAATTTTTTTAGGAAATAATTTTATTTTTATTCTTTTATTTATTGGCTCACATTGGAAATGGCATTTAATAGGCATTTGTTTTAGCATGAAAAAGGAGCAAGGCATGTCGAATTTTATACTTTTTCGCTGTTTTATATACCGTAAAATAAGTTTTTTTATGTTTTGAGGATGTAATCGACCCAGTATGGGTCAAATGTTTATAGAGCAATGGGGCTGTAGGCATTCGCCCCCGACAGGGTCGCACGCGTATTGAAACCACGATTTTGCTATAAACATTTGACCCATTCTGGGTCGGCCAATGGCTATAAATATACCGAAAGTAGAATCTTAGAATCCCAAAAAACTTATTTAAAGCATATTAAAACCTTAACTATCGCTCCCAAATAGTTTCCTGCGGAAAATCGAAGTGCGTGCTATCACAGATAATTACACTTCCATCGCATTCACAGTCCGTAATACAAACCAATTCGCAGGCATCATTAACCATCTCGTACCCTGCATCTATCGCACCTCCGATAAACCAGTACAAGTTTCCATCTGGCCTAGTAATTTTTACGATACGTTGCGTGTACTGCTCGTTTTTAAATGCGGTGATCTTATCTTCAACGCAATCGGAATAAACCGTTTCTGCTTTCTTTTTGCATGCTGTAGTCATAAGAATAATTGTTATACATGTTAATAGTGTAATTTTTTTCATAGCTTAACCTTTAGTGCGTAGGGTTAACGTGTTTTTACCTCATCACGGTTGGGTAAGATGTAAAAAATAATGGTTTGCGATCAAAACTACAAATTAATCAGGATCGGTTTAAAAAGATGTAAATTCAGCCGCCGCCGCTAAATTCCCTACGAAAATTTGGGCGGTGGCTGTATCCTTTTAAAAAATTAGTACAACTCAAGATTTTTAACAATCAAATAAAATATTAAAAATCATAATCTTACAAATAACAAAAAAATAAATAAACAATTTTAACTAGGAAAATTTTCCTACGAAATATTTCCTACCTACTTTTGTACCATGAAACCACGTAACACAACATCGGAACAGTTACCTGAGCCGACCAAATCGGAACTGGAAATACTGCAAGTGCTTTGGGAAAAAGGTGCTTCTACTGTGCGCACGGTGAATGAAGTACTGAATGAACAGCGTCGAGATGTCAATTATTCTTCTACGCTCAAACTCATGCAGATTATGCTGGATAAAGGGCTACTCACCCGTGAGATCAACGGACATATCCACACGTATGCGCCCGCACACCCGCAAGAACGCATGCAGGATCAGGTCATTCGGGGTGTGGTCGATCTTGCTTTTAGTGGTTCTGCTTCATCATTGGTACTGCGTGCACTCGGTACTGGCGATACAACACCGGAGGAATTGGCCGAAATAAAAGCGTTTATTCAAAAAATGGAAAGTAGCGGCGGACCTACGTGTCCGCCCATTTGAGCGGATGTGTCCGCCCGTTTTGGGCGAACACGCCCGCCCGTTTTGGGCGAACACGTAGGTTCGCCGCTACTTAGGTTCGTCCCTGCAACTTTTTTCAAACAACTCACTCTTTGGTGGTCACACGATCACCACTCATACTTTTTTGCTTATGCGCTATGTAACATTAATGATTACCCTTGTTTTTTTGATGCCCACCCGGACGTCGGCACAATCAAACCAACCCATTGAAAAAAGACAATACCACACCCTTGCTATTGAAAAATCGGGGATTACGCTGGATGGGAAACTCGACGATCCCGCTTGGGATAACGTAGAATGGAGCGGCGAATTCATCGAACGAGAACCCGACCAAGGCACTCCCCCATCGCTCCAATCTAAATTCAAAATCGTTTACGACGATAAGTTCCTCTATGTCGGTTACCGCTGCTACGACTCCGCACCTGATAGTATTATCCGGCGGATGAGCCGTCGCGACCAGTTCCCCGGTGACTGGATTGAGATCAATATCGACAGTTATCACGACCTTAGGACGGCTTTTTCCTTTACTTTTTCCGTTAGTGGCGTGCGCGGCGACGAATACATCACCAACAATGGTAATAACTGGGATGATAGTTGGAACCCTGTTTGGGACGGAGCCTCCCAAGTGGATAAAGAAGGCTGGACAGCCGAAATTAAAATTCCATTTAGCCAATTACGTTATGGCAGCCAAACCGAGCCTGTATGGGGTTTTCAAGTACAACGGCGTATTTTCAGGAAAGAAGAACGTTCTACTTGGCAAAATATCCCGCAAAATGCTGGTGGATGGGTCAGCGAATTTGGCGAATTGCACGGGTTGCGAAACCTACCCAATAACAAACAAATCGAACTGGCTCCATATGTCGTGGCCAAAACTGACCACTATGAAAAAGAAGCGGGTAATCCGTTTTTAGATGGCTCTAACAATAAACTTACGGTTGGTATTGACGGCAAAGTGGGCATCACCCGCGATCTTATTCTGGATTTTACCATCAACCCCGATTTTGGACAGGTGGAAGCCGACCCGGGAGCGGTGCGTTTGGATGGCTATCAAGTGTTTTTTCAAGAACGCAGGCCGTTTTTTGTAGAAAGCCGCAATTTATTTGATTATCAACTCACCGGTTCCGAAGCAGGTGGCGATTACGATAGCGATCTTTTGTTTTATTCCCGCCGAATTGGTGGTGCCCCTCATGGCTCGCCCAATTTGAAAAATGGCGAATTTGCTTTCACCCCACAAAATACGTCCATATTGGGCGCGGCGAAGTTTAGTGGTAAAACCTCAAAAGGGCTTTCTATTGGGATTTTGGAGACCGTTACACAACGCGAACATGCTCAAATTGACCTAAATGGCGAACGCCGAAAGGAATTAGTAGAGCCTTTGACCAATTTCTTTTTAGGGCGTTTGATGAAAGATTATAACAAAGGCAATACCATTATTGGAGGCGTTTTTAGTGCAGTCAACCGCGAACCGGGTATGGATTTGCTACACCGTGCTGCTTATTCAGGCGGTTTTGATTTTCAACATTATTGGAAGAATAGGGCGTGGTTTATACGCGGAAATGCGATTTTTAGCCAAGTACAAGGCACAAAAGAAACAATTTTGAATACACAAACAACTTTTGGGCATCTTTTTCAACGCACCAATGCTACCCATTTAGAAGTGGACTCTAACCGAACGGCACTTACAGGTACGGGCGGTACACTGCGATTTGGCAAAATAGGTGGCAAACAAAATAAACATGGCGGTATATTCAAATTTGAGACCGGAGCCACTTGGCGTTCACCCGAACTGGAACTCAACGACGCAGGTTTCCTACAAACCGCCGATGAAATCAACCATTTTACCTGGGCGGGTTACCAAATCCAAAAACCATTCTCTATTTTCCGCAATGCACGTATCAATTATAACCATTGGGCGCGTTGGGACTTTGGCGGACGACACCTTTACACGGCGTACAATACCAATATACACGGTTGGTTCAAAAACAACTGGCGGCTTGGATCGGGTCTTACCTTTAATACACTCGATATTTCCAATAATGCGCTGCGTGGCGGTTCATCCTTGAGGAGACCTTCGGGGGTTGGCAATTTTGTTTACCTCAATACCGATGAGCGCAAAAAACTAAATTTTGGTCTCAATAGTTTTCAAGGTTGGGGCTTTGGTGGTACTGTTAGGGACCAAAATATGGGTATTTACGCCAGTTTTCAGCCCATCAACGCGATGCGGGTGAGTATAAATCCTGAATATAGCCGTTCTTGGCGCAAGCAGGATCAATTTGTGGACGAAACCAGTTTTGCTGGCCAACAACGCACCATTGTGAGTGAAGTAGATCAACAAAGTTTTTCGCTTACGGCACGTTTGTCGTATAATATTACACCCGATTTGACGATCCAATACTATGGTCAACCTTTTATTTTTAGGGCCAAATACCAAAACTATGGCTATGTAACAAATCCGCTGCACGCACAGTATGACGAACGTTTTCACCGCTATAATGGCACAGAAATCAAAAACGAAAACGATGTGTTTTCAATAGATGAAAACGGCGATGGCAATACCGATTACTCGTTTGACAAACCTGATTTTAATTTCATACAGTTCCGTTCTAATTTGGTGATTCGTTGGGAATATATCCCCGGATCGGAACTGTTTTTGGTATGGTCGCAAGGCAGTGTCCCGAATGCATATTCTGATTTAGACACGCCCTTGGTAAAGAGTTTGTTTAGTAATGTTTTTGATGAAAAAGCGCGAAATGTGCTATTAATGAAGGCAACTTATCGTTTTTTGAGGTAGCAGTTACAAATACGGCAAAATCAAATCTTTTTCCGACACAATGACTTGTGCGAGGTCAAATTCCCAATCAATTGCCAAATTGGGGTCATCGAATTTGATACCGCCTTCGTGGGCTTTGGAGTAGTAATTATCGCATTTGTAGGCAAATTCGGCGGTATCGCTGAGTACCACATACCCGTGCGCAAATCCGCGTGGTACATACATTTGGCGTTTGTTCTCGTTACTCAAACGGATGCTGTACCACTGACCATAAGTAGGCGAACCTTCGCGGATATCGACTACCACATCCAGTACTTCGCCCTCGATGACGCGTACCAATTTGGCCTGCGCCATTTCGCCTGTTTGGAAATGTAAACCACGCAACACACCAACGGTAGAACGCGATTGGTTGTCTTGTACAAATGGTGTGTCCACACCTACTTCTTGCCAAGTACGGGCGTTAAAACTTTCAAAAAAATAACCCCGATCGTCGTAAAAAACTTTGGGTTCAAAAACTAGGAGGCCACTGATGGGCGTTTCGATAAATGGCATTATTTGATGCGTTATGAGCGATGTTATATGATTATGCTACACTAAACCTGATATTTTTCTTACCTTGTCGCCAGTTCTAAATACAACATTCAAAACATGAAAATCAAGTTTTGCGGTGCGGCAGGCGAAGTTACGGGATCTTGCCACCTAATTACACTCGATGACGGGTATAAAATCTTACTCGATTGCGGTTTGTACCAAGGTCACGACAAAGTGATGGATCAATTTAACGAATCTTGGCTTTTCAATCCGTCGGAAATAAATTGCCTGATCATTAGCCACGCCCATATAGATCATATTGGTCGTGTTCCGAAATTGGTTGCAGATGGTTTCTGTGGGAAAATATATGCCACCCATGCTACCCGCGATTTGGCGGCCATTATGTTATTGGACAGCGCAAAGATACAAGAAGGCGACGCGGAGTACCATAATAAAAAGAAAAATAATCGGGACGAAGAAAAAATGCCGCTTTATACCCTAAAAGATGTGCAACATACCATGCAACTTTTTTCGGCATCCGGCTACGAAACTTGGTTTCATATCCACCCCAATGTAAAAGTTCAATACCGCGATGCAGGTCATATCTTGGGTAGTGCCAGCGTTACTTTGGAAATACAGGAAGGGGACAAAACGATCCGATTTGGTTTTACAGGTGATATTGGCCGGCCTAAT
>JAAFHO010000637.1 GCA_013297575.1 Chitinophagales bacterium | reverse complement strand
CGATAAAATTGCTGGCCTAGACATCGAACTCAAATTGGTAACACAAACCGAAGCAGGTGCTGCTACAGGAGCGGCTGCTGGAGGTGGCGCAGAGGCGGCTTTTTGGGCATCGTCCTTTGTAATTCTGCCATCTTTGCCACTACCTTGTACCGACGAAGCAGGTACTCCAGCCTCTGTGAGTATTTTAGCGGCCGCTGGAGAAGGAAAACCGGTTGCGTAATTTTCGGTTTTTGCTGGTGCGTCCGTTACTTGTGGTGCGGCAACGGGTTGTGCTGGAGCAGGTGCTGAAACAGCCGCTCCTACAGCATCGGTGTCAATACTGGCAAAAATTGCTCCAATATCAAGGTCTTCCCCTTCTTTTGCCACCCAAGTAAGTTTACCGGGCTTATCAGCCGAGATCTCTTGGTTGGCTTTTTCTGTTTCAATTTCACAAAGTGGTTCATCAAGTGCTACAATAGAGCCGTTGGGTTTGAGCCATTTGGAGAAAGTAACACTACTGATTGATTCTCCGAGGTTGGGTATTTTAAGTTCAATAACTGCCATAAGATAGAAATGCTTTAAAAGCGGGCGCAAAGTTAAAGCCCCTGACATAGAGGCTGTATATTAACAGTAAAAAAAAATTAGAGTTTAAGTAAATTAAAAATAGCAATGGCTGCTTCGCCTTTTTTTGCTTCGGAACTAATGTATAAATTGCCTTCAGCATCAAAAGCAATACCTTCTGGTTGTTGCAAAATATCTTTATTTATCCTCACAGAAGCCTTGATCCGGCCAGTGGAGTAGTCCATGATCGCTAACCGTTTTAATGCAGTTGAAATCAAGTATAAATCACCGGAAATCGGTTGAACCGCTACGCCTGAAGTACTAAAGTGCCTTGATTTATCATCTTCTGTTATCTCAACAATAGCATCAATATCATTAGGGTTAATCGAGTATAATGGCGGCTGAATCAATTGCTTGGTTGTTAAGTCAAAGCCCCAAATAAAGCGTTTAGTATCAGATTCGGGATCTTCTTTGCTTCCGATCAATAGCATATTTCGCTTTTTATCAAAACTAAGTCCTTCAATATCATGCTCGCCTCCTATATCTAATGAATACTCCTTGATTGTGGGCGCATCATTGTTTTTCCAATTTGAAATTTCATAGAGGTTGCCATTACTTTTGATAGCATAAACCACTTCGCCAACCATTTCAATACCCTCAAAATCACCTTTTTCCTTAAAAGTGACCCTTCGTGTTATTTTGCCACTATCTTTTAAATCAAGCAGATAAAATTCACCTTTTTCATCAGAAATACTACAGAATATGTTCTTTTCAGGGGTAGCGCTCAGCCCTGAAATTTCTTGGAGACTTATGTCTTTTAAAGGAATAAGTAGGCTGGGTGTTTCTAAATTATATGGAATCTTAAAATCTGATTCAAGACTGGCAGATGCTTTTGCCTTCGATGCAGGAGTACAACGATGACAAGCAATTGAAAAACCAGTAGCGACAAGCGCAAATATTAGGGCGGTAAATACAAATGAACGTTCTTGCATAGGACGCAAAGAACGTTCATTTATGGAAAATATTAAAAACTTATTCGGAAAAAACCTCAATTTCGCGATTTTGCACCACTAAATCAGTAAATTTGCCTTTAAACCTTGTAGCACGGACAATGTGATTGTCGATCCAATGGTAGTTTCCACCGCGTGGTTTGCCAAATAAAATCCCATGGTATTTGAATCCATGACGATTGAGCCACTCTTCCGTTACTGGACGATGTGCTTCGGTGCGACTGGTAAAAAAGAAAATAACGTGACCTTCTTCATACCATTTGTTCAATATGGCCAATGCGTCTGGGTAGGGGAGTACCGTACCCATTCTTTCGGGTTCCTCATTAGGTACGTCGTCGCAGACTGTACCATCAATATCAATCAAGAAATTCTTTATGTGCTCGGGTAGTACAGGACTAATCCTTTCACCTTTCTGATTGAATGCTTCGCTAAGTGCCTCTTCGGCGTGTTGTAAAGAAGTCATGGTGTAAAATTTACGCAAAGGTACAAACAAAATCAATATTCCGACATTAATTTGTTTAACCGTTAATTATTGTTGTATTTTTGCCGCTCATTTCTAACATTACTATTTAATTTACACATTATGGGTAGAGGAGATTTTAGAACAAAACGCGGTAAAATCACGCGCGGTTCTTTCGGTAAATCTAGACCGAATCCTTCAAAAATGCGCGCTGCCAAGAGGAAGAAAGCGTAATTTTAGGCGATAGTTGGGTGGGTTAGATAAATAAGTCCAATACTTTTGTGTATGTCGAAATTATCTAATCTGCCTAACCTCTCTTTATTAATGCATCACTATTATTTCCAATCATTTTTACACCATGAAAAAAGTATTGTTTTCAGTTCTCGTATTATTTTTAATAACGCGGTTAAATGCCCAAGTGACGGGTACTTGGAAGACCATCGACGACGAAACCAATGAAGCAAAGAGTTATGTCGAATTGACAGAAAGCGGTGGCTATTTATCAGGGAAGGTTACTAAATTGTTAAAATCCGGTCAGGATAAAAAATGCGATGCTTGTCCTGGCGAACGAAAAGATAAACCAATTTTGAATATGGTGATTGTTGAAAACATGAAAATTCAAGACGGTTTTTTTCAAGGCGGCAAGATCCTTGACCCAGAAAAAGGCAAGTGGTATAACTGTAAAATGTGGCTAAAAGATGGCGACCCTAACGTGCTGGTAGTGCGTGGTTTTGTGGGTGTGTTTTACCGCACACAGTATTGGTATCGCGTGCAATAAGGTAATAAAATTTCAGTTCGGTTTTCAAACAGGGGAGTTAAACCTACTTTCAAGGGTATATAAAGGCAGACAGTAGAAATATTGTAAAGTATGGATAAGGGTTAATGTAGTTTTGTGCTATTATTAACTTTATTTTAATCCATATTACCCGCCCCTCATTGGTTAGATATACATCCTTATCATACAGAACTGATTTTTGTTATCGAAATGAGAAAAATTATTTTATCGGCTTTCTGCCTATTATTTGCATTAAATACTTTTGCGCAAGATAGCCAAGTAACTACCGATCTTACAGAAGTACCCACACTAAATAACACCATGCCTGATATTACTGGCAAGTGGATGGTTGTTGATGATTACGACAAAGAGCCTCGTAGCCATGTTCAATTGTTCGAACGCGATGGTCGTATTTTTGGAAAGGTAGTCAAATTACTTCGGATGTCAGAAGACAAACGTTGTGATGTTTGTCCAGGTGACTTAAAAGATCAGCCATTGTTGAATATGGTGGTCGTAGAAAAAATGATCTTAAAAGGTGGCTACTTCCAAGGTGGCCAAATCCTAGATTCCACTCGCGGTAGATGGTATCATTGTGAAATGTGGTTGAAAGACGGCGATCCCAATACACTGGTTGTACGTGGTTATGTTGGCTTTTATTACCGTACACAATATTGGACTCGGGTCGAGTAATATTGTCTTCGCTTTTGAACAAAATAAACTGAAAAATCCCGAATTTTAGCCCATAGGCTAGGATTCGGGATTTTTTTTGTTTATTTTTTTATCCAACCATCAGCATTATGTTTACTAAACCTCCGTACTAC
>JAAFHO010000636.1 GCA_013297575.1 Chitinophagales bacterium | reverse complement strand
TGCCACACAGTGAGAGTACTGTGCTTTGGGGTAAATTTCAATTTAATTTTACAAAAAAAGGTATACTCTTTTAAAAAAACGCTGTAAAAACACAGTCATTACACTGTAAGAAGTTGAATGCATAGGTGTAGTAAAATTTTTGCCGCTGTTGGTCATGACACCAACAGCGGCAAAAAGCAGGATCAAAAGGGATAAAATTCTATTCTTTTTTAAAGAGATGAATAAACGTGATATCCGAAAATTACCTCGTTTTTTTTAGCACCCACCAGCTCTAGGCATAGCATAGATCACACAGCCTAAAATGGATACATTAAATACCTTTTTCTCTATCGTGGGTAGTATAAGTTCCCATGTTTTGCCTTGGTCGGAGGAACGGAAAATGCCGTCGGGATGGCCGCAAAAGAAGTATTCGCCCATTTGTTTGATGGACGCAATGTCTGCTGATGGTGGCAGATCAGCATCAATGGCCTGCCAGGTTTTGCCGGCATCCATAGAAATACGCACCCTTCTGGTTTTCGACTCCGTGTTATAGGTGATGGCAGCAAACCCGCCTTTGATCACTTCTGCCTCAATGCCTACACCTCCTTCTGATACCACCAAATCCCAGTGCTCGCCGCCATCGGTGGAGCGCAAAATACCATGTTCGTTGGTGCAAATGAGTACGCCTTCAGATTCCACTATACGCATCACCCAGCCATCGTTATAGACGTGTTTCCAGGTTTTTCCTTGGTCGGTGGATTTAAAAATGCCTTCTTCGGTACCAACCAAAATCGTTTTATCATGGGTTTCAAGTACGTTACGAAGATACTGACCTTTGAGTCCTGAAAATACAGGCACCCAAATATCCTTTGATATATTTTGTAAAAAACTGTTGTATTTATCGAGCGCATACAGCCCTGAATGGCCGGGGAAAATACCATATATAGCACTATTGAGTAGATATTCTTTTTGCCAAACAGGAGTTTCTGAGGTGATTTTGCTGCGGTATATACCATTTTCATTGCTCACAAAGACTTCACCATTCTGTGCCAACAAACTATACACCTGCCTATCGCTGGGCAATCCTGCGCTGATATCCTGCCAAGTATGTCCGCCATCAAAGGATTGAAAAATAATATTGGTGGCTGGCACTTTGGGTTTTCCAATGTCTTGTTGGTTAGTGGAAATAAATTGCAAGTCGGCAGTAGCCATTGGCACGGCCTGCTCTTGGACTTGCTGACAACTGATAAATGATTGAAAAAAGAGCAAAAAAGCGAGCACTTGAAAATGAGACATGATGTTGTTGCGTTAGTGAATAATGTTGCAAAGGTATGGGGGTACTCAGTCTAAGCCGCTTTTTGCTTGTAAAAGGATGTAAACGGGTTGTAAAAGTGTGTTTTACTTTGTTTTTATCCACCCGATTACGGATTGTTCGGTATCCTTAGCCACCAATACCAATGACCATTTCCCTTTTTGATCCAGCACAGTGACTTCCTCGTTTTTGATATCCATCAATTGGTTGCCGATCTGCTGCTCATCGGTACATTTGTCTTTTTGGGGTTTGTTATTCACTTTTGGTGTTGTCCTGATTGTACCGCTCATTTTTTTATTATGTAGTGCTTGGCCGAGGCTAAGTTCAGTATCTGTATGGAACGTAATGGATTGTTTTTGACAAGTATTATCTTTTCTAATTTGTGCGATAAACAAGCTAGAAAAATTAATACAGCAACAAGCCTCTACAAAAATCATAATTTCGGTAATGTCCCCTTTTTTCTCGATGGCAATTACTTTTCCGCCGCTTGAATACACTTGCTGAAAGGATTTTCCTTGGTTCAAAAAAATAACTGTTTCGGTGTAAGGCGTACACGAGCCTGTAAAGATCAAGTCCTTTAAGCTGTCTTGATTCAAGTCGCATACGTGTGCATTGCGTTTGGGTACACGACCGTTGCAGGTATAATCCTCCAATTTGGGTAATTGAGAAAAGCCGTTTGTATCTAACTGAAACTCCTTTGTGTCCAGTAGTTGTTGCAGTTGTTTTTGCAGGGTACTTAGGTTTTGGCCGTAAGTGTTGGAAACCGTGAGGATTAGGGCCAGTATGAGTTGTGATTTCATGGTTCAATGTCTGTTTTTCTATTTTTTTGCGCCACAACAAACCCTGAATTTTAATCCGCTTTTGCAGCCGCAATCTTGCATCGAACCGGATAAACCTTCCAAGTCTTTTGGTATTTTCATTCCGGTTTTTTGCTTGAACTGTACATAATGGCGAATAATTCGTTGGCGATATGCACCATCATTGAGCATTATTTTGAATCACTCCAGTAAATGCTCTGCGTGAATTGTCTGTTTTTCGTGGGGATCTAAAGCCGGGCCTCTAAAATATTTTAAATCGTCATCAGATAGGTTCGGTGCCCACTTACGGTAAAATGCTTTAGGTTCCCACCCAAAAGAGAGTACTGCTAAACGGGGGTGTTTTTGACTGCTATCACTAGAAAAGACATGCATCATTACCCGTCTGCAATCGCATTTTTTATCTGCACAGTATAACTCGATAAAACTATATTCGCCCATCGGCAAAGATTCTCCATTTTGCAGTACCGTTATGGAGCGGGTTTCATATTCAGCAATTTTTGGAAAGATACTATTAAATCCTAGAAAGTGCATCTACAGTAAAGTGCCGTTGAGTGATTAAATATATGGATTAAATAAAATCGCAATTTTTGCTTTCGCAAAGTTGGTTGGCTTGCCGTTTTTTGCTATTTTTGAAACTCAGGGTAAAGATACAAAATGTAATTAAAATTGACTTTGGTTTATTTTTGTATTTTTTTGTTGTTATTCAAGGTGTAGGCGGTGGATTTAGGGTTGTAAAACTTCATGAGCGGGGGCAAACGAAATACTATACGATAGTATATATGCTCAAAAATAGAAAAAATTGGCGAATACCATACAAAATATGTACCTTTGTAGCAAAATTGCACAATGGATAAGGTACAATCTTTGGAAAATATCAAAAAAAAATATCCCAATGAATGGGTGCTGCTCGGCAACCCACTGATCTTGCACGACAAAGTCAGCAAAGGGTTACTGCTCTTTCATCACGAGGATAAAAAAACGGTACTACTGTTCGCACAGAACGCGATAGCAGATTATGACATGGTAAAGGTTTTGTTTACTGGCGAGGCATCAAAATCGGTGCGACTTCTTCCAAGGCACACGCCTACTCCTTGATTTTGTGAAGTCAGAGTTGACCATTCTTTCCTGAATGAGTAACTTTGTTTGACTTAAACCTTTTTTTATATTTTAATAATAATATTTTTTTAGTTTAAGGCTGCTTGTTCAGGCGAGGTATAGTCTTCATCCCACATTTCGCGGTAATAGCTAACATAATCAGCGGTTGCTTCGGGGTTGATATAATAGTAATAACGACAGAGTTTTTTAAAAAGTAGCAACATTTTATCGTCGAAACAAAAATCAAGGATGCCGTCAAGTAAGTGTTGAATGTTGTTTTCGTCTTTGGTTTTGGATAAAATGAGTGCTTCGACCAAAGGCGTGTACTGCAGCACTGCTTGGTGCGTCAGGTTTCGCATGGATGCTACTAAGGATTTGATGCCTTCGAGGTTTGGGTCTGTGGTTCTCTTTTT
>JAAFHO010000644.1:395-3553 GCA_013297575.1 Chitinophagales bacterium | reverse complement strand
TGTCCGGTTGAATATCATAATACCCCGCCGCACCTTGAAAACCAACGCGAAAACCGGAAATTACTTCGTCAAAAATCAATAGTGTACCATTTTGAGTGCATACTTCGCGCAAAAACGTCAAAAAAGAACGATCTTGTAGCAATAAGCCATTATTGGCAGGAACGGGTTCAATAATCACCGCCGCCACATCGCCACCGTGTTCTTTAAATGCCTGTAACAATAATTCCGGCTCGGCCAATGGCACTACAATCGTCTCTTTAGCATACGCCTCTGGAATACCTGCGGAGGTACTAATCCCAAAAGTGACCAGACCTGAACCCGCCTTTACCATCAGGGAATCTACGTGGCCGTGGTAACAGCCTTCAAATTTGATCACTTTGCTACGTCCGGTTACGCCCCGCGCTAAGCGAATAGCACTCATTACCGCTTCCGTTCCACTACTTACAAAACGGATCATTTCAATGTATTTGTGGTGATCGAGTACTAATTTTCCAATCAAATTATCATGTGGTGTAGGCGTACCGAAAGACATACCTTTGGCTACCGTCTCTTGCACGTGCGCAAGTACGCTTGGGTGCACATGACCCAGGATCAGCGGCCCCCAAGAGCAGCAGAAATCAATATATTTTTGGTGATCTACGTCGAAAAGATGGCTACCAACGCCTTGTTGAAAAAAAATAGGTGGCCCATCTACACTTTTGAATGCGCGCACTGGCGAGTGAACGCCACCCGGAAAATAGGTTTTTGCAATGTCAAATTGAGCGGCGCTGTTCGCACGGGTAAATGTGCTGGGGGTTGGATAGAGTGTATTTTGCATGGGGCAAAGATACGATAGACACGTGCGTGCTTGAATACCCAACTACGGAATATTACTCATATCTGACATTTACGGACTCCTGAGGAACGATATTTATGCCTCAGAACCGCCACATTAAAAAGACACCACCCAATACTGATTTACGGACGGTACTAATTTTTTCGTTGTTCAGATTGTCGTTCAATTCAGGAAAATTCTTGAATTTACGGGCAGAATCTCGGTATCCGGTAAGCCATTGAAAATTGGCTTCCGTCATTAAGGCCAACCGAGGCGTAATTTGGTAAGAAACGCCCGCTGTGCAACCTACACCGTGTAGCGATTGCTGATCTATTGCCTCAATTACATCATACCCACTATCTGTTATGGTTTTGTTTTTGAAATAATGCAACACATAATCCAAGCCGACATGAGCCATAAATCGCTTACCCAAATCTGCCCGATAATCAGGCCCTACCCGAAATTGTAATTCATCTGTGTTCTTTGTTTGGGAATCGGCAAAACCTTCCACGGCATTAAAACTATGGTTGTGCTTGCCGCCGCCGCCTGCATGAACGCCCCATCTGCCTTTTGACAGCCGGAGTTGTAACAGATAAGGGTTCAAATTACTCGAATCTGGGTCTTTTTTTACAGCCAAAAGTAAAGCACTAGTGGCATTCAACCCCACTTCTACGCCCCAAGCACCCTTGGGTAAAATATGACGTTTGTTGCTTACTTCAGTGGTTTGCGCTTGGGTCAGTATAGCGCCCGATAGCATCAATAGAATTAGGTATAAGTTTCTCATTTTCAATTATTTATAAATTTATTTTAAGTGCAACAAAGCGAATTGGGTTTGTTACACTGTTGCATATAAAATAGAGATCGCCCGCGCTGTTGTGACTAATTCTACGCCCTTCTACTTCATCAAAAGCAACAGATCCAACCTCTTTCATATTGGGAAATTCTATTTTTCTAATTACAGACTTAAAAAAGCTGGCAAAAGGTTGTTCTAAAATATAGACATATTTTCCATCAGGCGAAAACGTAAAATCTAAGGTAGAAGCATTAGCATTAATCGGTAAATTATATTTGATGTCAAGGTTTTGGTCATACACCGATCCTAATAAATTAGGTATAAAATAAGCCCTGTCTTTTGTCATCGGAATTTCCACTCCAAAAGGAGTAACACCCTGCGTCAAAACAGACTTATTATAAGCGGCAATCACGGCACCCGTAGTAGCATTTAGTCTATTACGTTGAATCTCATAAGCACTTACTTCGATAAAAGAGAGGTCATCCGGATTAAGAAATGCTAGTTTTCTTGGATAATAATAGTTACTAGAGCGCTCATAATACTTGAAAATAGTGGAAACACTACTCAACTTTCTAATGGTAAATGCCGTTGAGTAATCGTTTTGAGTGGTCAAAAGCCAGTCGTTTTTAGTTGGTAATATAGACCATGTATAATATGGAGAAAATGAAGTTTCTTCCAATAGCACCAAATCTGGTAGCCTATAACGCAAATAACGTTGCGCATTTGTGGTAATCAGCAAATTTTCTTCGTTTTGATAGCGTTGAAACCCAATGCTAACAGCAGTAGGATCATTCAAATCATTCAATGCCACTTTGCCTAATATATTCTTATTTTTACTATCTGTTACAGTAATTATGGGCGCCGAATTAGTTAAGTTGGTGACAACAGCTATCATCCAATTCGAATCTGGATGAAAGCGCACTACATCTGCCCGACCGTTAAAGGCAGTATTACTCGAATTTATTTCCAAGGTGTTACTTTCGACAAATCGGTTGTCGATTTCAATATATACCTTAAAAAAGATTTTATTCTGGAAAAGCGGTATCGCCTTTGCAAAGGTATTAATGTCAATATTATTGGAATTCAACTCAATCTTTAGCCCTGCAAAAGGCGACAAACCAACTAAAATAGGTGTTTCCGAACTCAGTATAATAACCCGTTGGAAATTGGTTACCCGTTTATTGTCCCAGTTCATTCGAATGCTGTCACCATCTATGGCACCATTCAGTTGGATCGGAAAACCTTGATCTGTATCATCCAGTACAATTGGTTTTCGACATGAAAAATAAACAGCACTGGTCAACAGTAGCATTGTAGTAAATACAAATACGTGGAATTGTTTCATAGCAAAAAATAGTTAAAAGAGTGTTGATCTTGTATAATCGCTTGCAAATATAAGGGCTTATTGGTTTATTTGGCGTATTTAGAAAAAAAAAAGATAATAATCGACAAAACTGGCTAAAACCCATTTGTAGTATTTGGACACAATTAATTAGCATTTTTTACTTGGTCTTTTCTGCAATTAATTATGTCCAAATACTTATTTAGAAA
>JAAFHO010000644.1:0-385 GCA_013297575.1 Chitinophagales bacterium | reverse complement strand
CCACCAAGCCACGCCACCTGCATCTTCGCCATTCAGACCCATCAAATTTAGCCCAGACATGGCTTGCTGAGCGAACCAAAAACCTAGAAAAATCCAAGCAGGTATATAGAAAACAGTAAAAAATAGTAAAAAAAGCATTTTGACTTTTGATTGCGGAAACATCACAATGTATGCGCCCATTACTGCTGCAATAGCACCACTTGCACCTACACACGGCACCATACTTTGAGGCTCAACCAATACCTGCGCAAGACCCGCAGCCAACCCACCCAAGAGATAAAAAATCAAGAATCTAATATGGCCAATGGTCGATTCAATATTATCAGCAAAAATCCACAGGTAGAGCATATTACCCAAAAGATGCGCCCAGCCACAAAAAAAAAAA
>JAAFHO010000638.1 GCA_013297575.1 Chitinophagales bacterium | reverse complement strand
TGCCACAAAACCGGAGATGGAGAAAGCGAAAGTGTTACAAGCTATAGATTGGTGTGAAGAAGTAGATTGGGAAGAAGCCGATAGTGACGCGCCAACCTTCGGTGATGAATTAGGGCAGTTTGTAAAAAACACGCCTGCCCCTACTCCTGCCGCAGGCATACTCACCGCAGGCGAATGGAATGACCTCGATAACTGGAACAACCATTGGGCGGATATGATCAAAGACGGCGAAATAGACGACCACCAAAATACCTACCAGTTTTTCCCGCGCCACCGCTACAGCGTACTACTCCACAATGACCAGGGCTTCCCAATCATTGATGCACCTATAGTACTCACCGACGGACAAGGACAAACCATTTGGGAAGCACGTACCGATAATACAGGCAAAGCAGAACTGTGGTATGCCCTAAATGAAAAACAAGAAAAAAGTACCGATTTAAGCCTCCACACCTTTGTAAATGGCAAAAAAAAGCCACTAGGTCGTGCAAAACCTTTTAGCGAAGGTATCAACCAGTTTCGGATCAACCGCGATTGCCAAGCGCCAAAACTCCTCGATATTGTATGGGCAGTGGACGCAACAGGATCTATGAGCGACGAAATTGAATTCCTAAAAACGGAACTTTTGGACGTGATTGGTCGTGTCCAACGCAATAATTCGAGCCTCACGATCCGTATGGGTTCCGTTTTTTACCGCGATGATACCGATGATTATTTAGTAAAAAGCAATGGCCTTTCGCCCGATATCCAAAGTACTGTTGGCTACATCAAAGACCAATATGCCGATGGCGGTGGCGATACTCCCGAAGCCGTGCACAGTGCTTTAGACGAAGTAGTGTATCGCCAAAAATGGAGCGACGAAGCCGTGGCACGTATCTGTTTTTTGGTATTGGATGCCAGTCCGCACCAAACACCGGAAATCAATGCCAGCCTTCAGCGCAGTATCCGCGAGGCGGCCCGTAAAGGCATCCGCATCGTGCCAGTAAGTGCCAGTGGCATCCAAAAAGACACCGAATTTTTGATGAAATTTTTTGGTCTGGCGACCAATGGCTCTTATGTGTTCCTCACCGACGACTCTGGTGTAGGTGGCAAACACCTCGCACCTACCACCGATGAGTACAAGGTAGAACCATTCAACGATTTATTAGTGCGTATTATCACGCAGTATTCTAGCGTGGCTACTTGCGATGGTAAATCAATGGTACACTTTGAACGCGAACCAAGCGAGAGTAACCCACAGGCTGCCGAAATGTCGGTAGCAACTTATTTCCCCAATCCGGCCAAAGACATACTGAACCTCAACCTGCCCATGGATGCCAAAAAAGTAACCCTGTACAATGCCGAAGGTAAATCTGTGTTTGGCTTGACCAATATCACCAAAGGACAACATACCATTCCGGTCAACCAATTGCCCGCCGGTTATTACAACCTTAGGATATGGGCAGAGGGACAGGTGCAAAGTGGCAAAGTATTGGTGGTGAAAGATTAAGATCGGTAGTAATCTATAAGGAGTATGGGGGGCGTGTAAAAAGGTGCAGCGCACCGCAATATTTGTAGAAATGGTAAATTTCCCGCGTTTTGAAGGTGCAGCGCACCGCAATATTAAATTAATGTCGCGACAAATATCACGGTGCGCTGCACCTTCAAACCTGATTTTACCTATTTTGCGACAAATATTGCGGTGCGCTGCACCTAAAATTTTTATAAGAAAACCCTGACAAGCAGTATGGGTTGTTTGTTGTACTTTTGCAAAAAAATACGTAAAAAACACACAATAACCCATGCTTTTCCCATCTATACAAGAGTTTTGTGACTTAGCGGTTGCCCAATACTCCGAAATAACGGAAACCCGCAAGTTAATTTTAGACAAAATTGCCCAGTATATTCAAGCGCAACTCGATCAAGATAAGCCCGTACAATTGATGTATGTGTGCACCCATAACTCCCGCAGAAGCCATTTTGGCCAAGTTTGGGGTGCTGTTGCTGCTCAATATTACGGCATCCCCAATGTTCATACTTATTCGGGCGGTACAGAAGCAACGGCTTTTAATATCAATGCCATTAATGCCCTCCGGAGCATAGGATTTGTGGTGCTGCCGAATGATGCTACCATCAATCCTGTTTATACGGTACAATACTCGGATCAAAATTCGGTCGCTTGTTTTTCCAAACGCTACGATGATGCCGCCAATCCACAATCGGATTTTGCGGCCATTATGACATGTGGTGATGCGGAAGCCAATTGCCCATTTATCCCTGGTGTACAATTGCGTATTGCTACCACTTACAACGATCCCAAGGCATTCGATGGCACTATTTTGCAAGATTTTAAATACAGCGAGCGTTGTTTGCAAATTGCAGTGGAAGTATTGTATGTTTTTTCCTTGGTCAAAAACTAGCAAAAACTATAAAAATAAAGTATTTTGAACGAACCTATTTCAGCATTTATCCAGCATTTTATCCAAGCGACAAGCAAAGGAACTTTTTTAAAATGTACCCTAAGCCGTACAGGCCAAAGTATTGCGCCCAACCTAAAAAACTTGTATTTGCGTCCTGTTGAGATTAAAAAGCAGCAAAAAATTGCATTTACATACCGTTATACCACCAAAGATGAAGTAAAAAACCATAGTACGGAAGAGGCGGTGGCTTTGTTGGAAAACCTATTGGGTACATCATTCTTGAATGCTGACTTATTTACCAACGAACAAGATTTCACCCTTTCGTTTGATAAAAAAGGCACACCCAACCTACAAATAAAGCCGCCCTCCAATACCGCTGCGGCTACCACTCAACACGATCGCAATAAAAACCGCTTGCTTGATCCTAAAGCACCTTGGTTGCATTTACTCGGTATTACGAGTGCTAAAGGAGAGGTACACGCACATGCGCAGGACAAATGGCGGCAAATCAATAAGTTTTTAGAAATTATTGGTAGCCTTTTGCGCGATAAAGCATTGCCCAAAGATGCCGAAATAGCCGATATGGGATCGGGAAAAGGGTATTTAACCTTTGCATTGTACGATTTTTTGTGCCATGCCATGGAGATGCAGCCCACCGTAACAGGCATTGAACTTCGCCCTAATTTAGTAGATTTTTGCAATGAAACGGCACAAAAAGCAGGATTTACCGGACTAAAATTCGTAGCGCAAGATATTAATTTCTACAATCCTGCGCGGTTGGATATGCTCATTGCGCTGCATGCCTGCGATACGGCTACCGACTTGGCCTTGTCCAAGGGAATTCTACACACTGCCGATATTGTGGTAGTAGCACCGTGTTGTCACAAACAAATTCGGAAGGCCATGAACACCCAAAATGCGCTATCAGCCATTTTGCACAACGGTATTTTGGAAGAACGCCAAGCCGAAATTGTCACCGATGGTATTCGCGCATTATTGCTCACTTCAAAAGGATACCAAACCAAGGTATTCGAGTTTGTTTCCAGTGAACACACTGCTAAAAATATTATGATAACAGCAACAAAAGGTAGTAAACACAGCGCGAAACGGGAACAGGAAGCACTAGATCAAGTAGCTGCATTAAAAACTGAATTTGGGATTAAACAACATTTCTTGGAAGGATTGCTATAATAGATGA
>JAAFHO010000635.1 GCA_013297575.1 Chitinophagales bacterium | reverse complement strand
AGGTAAGAAAACTCATTTTATAATTTTCATTTCATTGATCAACCGCGTTGCGCCAGCATATTTATCGACAATAAATAACACATACCGAATATCGACCATAATATTCCGACAAATTGCTGGATCGTAGTTGACATCGCTCATGGTGCCTTCCCAAACACGGTCAAAATTGAGGCCAACTAGGTTTCCTTTTCCATCCAAAGCAGGACTTCCTGAATTGCCACCGGTGGTATGGTTGGACCCCAAAAACGCAACAGGCATACGGCCATCTTTTGAAGCATACCGTCCGTAGTCTTTTGTTTGATAGAGTGTTATGAGTTTTTTGGGTACATCAAACTCGTAATCGCCAGGGATGTACTTTTCCATTACGCCGTCTAAATAGGTGCGATAATCGTAAATTACTGCGTCTTTAGGGCGGAATGCTTTAACTTGTCCATAGGTGAGGCGTAGGGTGCTATTGGCATCGGGGAAAAAACGTTTTTCCTTAAATACTTCCATTTGCGCGGCCATATATTGGCGTTGCATAGAGGTGATTACTGGTTGAATTTCGCGTATTTTGGGCGAAATAGTAGCATCGAAATCTTTGGTTACAGCCCGCCAAAACACAACAGCCGGGTCTTTTTCCAAAGCACTGGCAATATCAGCAGGGCTTTTTTCTAACAATGCCATCGCTCGTTTTTCATCGGTCAACGCACTATTTTGGAAAACATGTTCTGCAAAACCTTTGTAACCACCTTTAGCATCGGCAGCCGTTTTTACGGTTGTTCCACCCCATTCAGCAGGGACATTTTTGGCAAAAATTTCTGTTAATGCAGCAAATATATCTTGATCTACCTCTGGGCGGTAGTCCTTGTAAAATCCTTTCAAAGTCTCGCGCGTGCTCCCAATTTTAGCGGCAAACCCCGGTGTTCCCGATTTGGTATAGGAGTCAATCCAGCCATTGAGGTTAGCGATCAGAGCCATAATTTCGGTATTGCGTACAAATACTTCCAAATAGTAGTCACGTGCGCGAGCATATTGCTCAATATTGGCGTATTGCACCTCCATCCGATCCAGCAAATTGCCGTATTTATAATTGAGATCGACACTATTTTTGACACGGCTTAAAAAATCTACTTCAAAAGCCTTCTTTTTCTCATAAGCATTATACTTTTTCAAGCCTTGCATTTCACCCAGCCATTTTTTCCAAGCATTAGCGATACTGGATTGTTTGGCGACATACGCAATTTTTACACTTGGGTCGCGGCGCATGTAACCATCCATTATTTTCAATGCCTGATCGCGCACACCTACGCGAGCGGGATTAAGAACGTCGCTCATTTGCTTAACAGCCACAGCCGGCAGATACTCGGTAGTTCTACCCGGGAAACCATAGACCATAGTGAAATCACCTTCTTCCACGCCTTTGATCGAAATGGGTAAAAAATGACGTGGGATCAGCGGAATATTTTTTTCTGAATAAGCAGCAGGAAGGCTATCTGGACTCATATACACCCGGAACATTGAAAAATCGCCGGTATGTCGTGGCCAAACCCAGTTATCGGTATCTGCCCCAAATTTGCCAATGGCAGAAGGTGGTGCGCCTACAAGACGTACATCTTTATAAGTGACAGTGATAAACATATAATACTTATTTCCTTCGTAAAAAGCACGAATCAATATGTCTTCGCCTTTTTGCAGACGGGTACGTCCGCGCAAATCTTTGATATTTTGATCGATCATAGATTGGCGCTCCCGTTCACCCATATCGTTGGAAATACCTTTTAATACGGTAATGGTAACATCTTCCATGCGGCGCACAAACATGGCCGTAGCATCGGGGCAGGGCAGTTCCTCTTTTTGAGTAGCAGCCCAAAAACCGTCGTCCACATAGTTATGTTCCAAGGTAGAATGGCTTTGAATTTCCTCAAAACCGCAGTGGTGGTTGGTGAGCAACAGACCTTGAGGGGAAATAATTTCTCCTGTACAACCGCCATTAAATTGGCAAATGGCATCTTTAATGCTGGGTTTATCGGGATTGTAGATATCTGTGGCCTTCAGTTTAAGGCCCAATGATTTCATTTCTTTTTCATTTTGATTTTTTAAATCAAGTGGTAACCACATGCCGCCTTGGGCACCAATAAAAACAGAAAAAAAGAGCGGGAGTATGGAAAGGGAACTTTTAAACATTACTAGGAGCGTAATTAAAAATAAATAATGAATGTGATATTAGACCTAATTCTGTATAAGATCTATTGGACAAAAAATACGGCAAAAGAAAATTCGTCATAGCGGTTATCGGCTTGGGTAGCATCTTCGAGTACTTGCAGTACAGCTGCTTTTTTATCCACTTTTTCTTTGGATAAAAATAAGGCAGCATTATTGATGACAAGTGCCGTCTTTTTAAATTTGATATCAACGCCTTGCAAATCGCAAAGACAGTCGAAAAGGGCATCCATGTTTTTGCCAAAATGATCTGGAAAATGCAATGCTTTGCTAATCCGTGGATAAAATGCACGTAACGTACCTATTTTGGCACCGTCGAGATGGGAAATAAAGGTATCGGCACCAAAGGCGGGCAATTTACTTTTCTCTATGATTTTCATGGAATTTCAATCTAAAATTGATTTATTATTTCTTATCATCTTCCCGTTCTGCTTTTGCATCTTCTCGGCGTTCGATATAATCTTCCCAAATAGGCTTATAATCATACGTCATAAACACCTCGCTGTTAAATGCGCCCCAAGCACCGTTGGAAACCGCTAAATATAACCGACGCACACCATCAGCAGGCATTTGAAGGCTTATAATATGCCCTAGCCCAACGGCAACATTCCAAGACACTACACGCGAATCGGCAGGAGGAAACACATCCCAAAAACCATTGGCTTCGAGTAAGCGACGTAGTTCAGCAAACGATTTGTCTTGCTGGTATTTTAGTATGATGGTGACCATTAAACTATCCCCTCCAGCAGCAGCTATTGGAGGTGCAATGGCTTCCGGGCCAGCAGACTTTTTAGTTTTATCATCTTGTGCCGACAATGTGGCAAAGCTGGTACAAATAAGCGTGAATATTACAATAATTCGGAACATAGTATATGCGTGTTTGATGGATTTAATATAAGTGTATTATTTAATTAACTTTGTTGCTGCGTTCCCCAAATCCGTCCAAGTCATAAAAAGATCGGCATCACCCATGGCGTAAGGCGCAATTTCGTAGGTATTATAATGAAAGAGCACGCCATTCTCCGTAAATGCACACTGTTCTGGGAAAAGAATATGACCATCCATATATGCATTACCGGCTGCGAAGGCTTCACTTTTTTCACTTTTATACGCCATATCGAGCAAAGGCAAAATCGCTTGTTCGTCATTGATGAACGTAGATTTAGGTACAATAGTACCATTTGTTGTATCAAAAATTGCCAATTTGGTAAAATAATTAGGGTGCGCGCCACCTGTGTACATATAAATGTCCAAACGTAGGGTAACATATTGGGCATTGCACATCAGAACAGAGTCTTTTAGGTCAAACTCGTAAGGTAATTCGGATTGGCTACTTTTCCATTGATCAATAAAAGTAGCAGATGCTTGATCAATTGTCATCTTGGGAATAGTGCCATCTTCTGTTTGGGCACACATCTCAGCCAC
>JAAFHO010000634.1 GCA_013297575.1 Chitinophagales bacterium | reverse complement strand
CTCCTTGCAAGGTGGAGGGAGTTCAATTAGTCCATTATCAATATCCTCTTGGTATATTATTTTCCCATCTAATAATATACCTTCTTTTGTCACTGAGTCTCTATGCGATTCATTATAGACATCGAAAATACCACCTAAACTAAGTATCTTTTCAGATAATGCTCTGATGAAACTATTAAATCTTGGCGTTATTCTGTATGCAATATCCCTGTTATTGTGTGGTGGATCCAATTCGAGACCTGCCCTATAGCCAGTACAACTTATTTCGTAATCTATTTCTTCCCACCATATATTGCTATAAGATAGTATATCAAAAGATAATTCGTTTACTCCTTTATACGTCTTTGTTTTATCATCATAACCCGGATAATAATTAGATAGTAAATCAAAAATATTATGACGAGAGACAAAAGGAGTATCTATTATCTTAATTTCATTCCCTACATATTCTGGTATTCCAAAGCACATCCCATCAAATTCTTCTTTAAAGGGATCATAATATGTATTAAGAGTTAGCAACCCTATTCTTTTATTATCATTGCTATTTACAAAATTACGTTTTCTATCATTTGTATAGGTTGCAATATATTCACTCAAACTCCTATCGTTAAAATATACTATTTTATATTTCTCTGCAATTATCAAGAAAAAACAATCTACTTCTAAAATTAATTCCTCAAAATTTTCATTATCAATTGGAATACTAAAATAATACCCAAATGCTTGTATATTATTTAGGTTTGGTGCCCAAAATTTTTTCATAAATAGAATAATTTTAATTTTATACTTGCAAAAATAAGAATAAATATTATCGTGAACAGATTTAATTTAGGATATCGAACACAACATTATCGTTTTCTGTACTTAATTTGAATTTGTGCTGCCCTGTGCCATTTTCAAATCTAAACTCAGTAACCTTTTCATATTTTATTTTATTAATATTTTATAAGATGTTATTTACAATTCACTTTGCAACCGTTTATAAATCCCTCAACGCTTTTTGTAAGTTTACAATATTGGTATTCAATGTTTTATTGCCTTCTGACTGTTTCAATTGAAAAGCAAGCCAAGCATTTAATGTTCCAATGTCCATTATACTTTTAAGTAAAAGTACATATGGCCAATAAATATCGATATAGTAATCGTTTTTCTGAGCGGGTATTTCTGTTGACATATAAGCAATAAATGGATTTAAAATAGAATAATCCCCATAACGATGCACAAGTAGTCGCATACTCAAATCTACTTCAAAATCTATTCCGGAACTATCGTCATGATAAAGACCTCCAATGCCCTTTAAGCGCCCTATTTTGGAGACCAAAAAGGAGTCCGATACAAAAGAATGTATCTTTCCTATCTGCCGCAAAGCCATACCTCTGTATGACAATCCATATCGTTCATCCAGTACTATTTTGGACAAAACGTAAAAAATGCTGTCACTTTGGGTAAGATTTTGTCGATTTAGGGTGAAAATTAGGGTGTCTTCTCTTGGTTTGAATTTATCCCCATCCATAAGTGCTATTTGCTTTCTCCAAATTGTTATAATGCCTAAACTGTCAATATTTGGATCTTGTAATAATTTATCCAAAATACGAAGCGAATCAGTTGTTGAAATCTGAGCACAAGATTGAGTATTTTGTGCTAAAAAAGCAAGTAACAATATAGGTGAAAATTTAAAAAATTTCATATTTAACAGTGCGTTTTATTCTGGATTATTAACAACCTTTCCTATCCCTAACTCGTTTATTTTGTTGCTTCGAATTATCTTAGACCAGTAATAAGTGTCGCCAATTCCGAACATTTGAGGGCCTTTTTCTATTTTTATTTGCTGATCTCTGCAAAGGTAGTTTTTATCACCTTATTTTGGTGCTTGTGGCTGTCCAGTTTTTGGCGCGCATTATATATTGCGGTGCGCTGCACCTCCAAAACGTGGATAATTATCATTGCTACAAATATTGCGGTGCGCTGCACCCTTTATGAGAAAACCTTGGATTAAGATATGAGACTGTCTTTATTTTAAGGTTTTTTGTAGTAATTTACGGTGTACTCAAAAACTTGTTGAATTGATAAGAAAAGTACTACTTTTGAGGCAATACTTAGGTGTAAACCAAAGTGCATATAATTTAGTTTTTACCAAAAAAGAATATTTATGAAAAAAGGCTTTACACTGTTTTTCTTTTCTTTACTTTGCTTAATTTATTGTAATTCAATACATTACACCCCTTTTGATTCCCCTGCAAAATCTTTAAAAACCTTTGATCTCCATCCCGGTTTTGAACTGGAATTGGTGGCCGCCGAACCCTTGGTGCAAGATCCGGTTGCTATGGCTTTTGATGAAAATACCGATTGTTGGGTGGTGGAAATGCGGGGCTATATGCCCGATATCAATGGATTGGAAGAACACATTCCCAATGGCCTTATCAAAATATTAAAAGATAACGATGGCGATGGAAAAAGCGACCAAGCGATCATTTTTTTGGACTCTTTGTTGTTGCCACGGGCTGTATGTCCGGTATATGGAGGTGTTTTGGTGGCTATTCCGCCCTGTTTGTGGTTTTATGAACGGGTTGGCGATCAACCGGGAAAAAGGACGCTCGTGGATAGTACTTATGCCGAAGGGCAAAATCCAGAGCACATGGCCAATGGTCTTATTTTAGGGTTGGATAATTGGATTTATTCGGCGCGTACGGACAAGCGTTACCGCCTGCGGCAAGGCGTTTGGGCGATTGAATCTACTAATTTTAGGGGGCAATGGGGCATAGATCAAGACCAATGGGGGCATTTATTGTACAACGATAATTCTACGGTATTGCAAACTGATCAATTCCCACCCAATAGTCTTCCATTAATGTCATATACTTTTGGTAAATCGACTTCAAAATCGCTAGGTTTTCGGGTGACGACCAACGAAGTAGCACCATTATTGCCCACGCCGGGCGTAAACCGAGGTTATGAAGATGGCGTTTTGGATGCCACTGGTCGGCTTTCCAAAGTAAGCGCAGCGTGTGCTCCATCTATCAATTATGGGCTTTTTGAGGCTTTACCGGGGCAATCTACGCGTCCAGTTTCGGTATTTGTTGCGGAACCTGCGGCTAATTTAGTCAAATGTATCGCAATAGAACCAGCCGATAGCCAGTTGATGAGCGGAAAATCGGTGTTTCATTATTCCAAAAAAGTAAAAAGGCAAGTTGAGTTTTTGACGAGTAAAGACGAGCGTTTTCGGCCAGTTTGTACTACTACCGCCCCTGATGGTACGCTTTGGATTGCTGATATGCACAGGGGCGTTATTCAGCATATTACGTATATGACTCCTCATTTGAGGAAACAAGTGGAACAACGAAAATTGGCAGCACCTGTTGGATTGGGACGTATTTACCGTGTAAAACCCAAAGGTATGGTTTCTGATCACAAAAGAGCGGTATTTTCGAGCCTTTCATCCACTCAATTGTTGGAATATTTCGACAAAACGGACTGGCAAGGCAAGGCTGCTCAGTGGTCCATTGTTCGTCGGGGCGGATCGGAGGCGGTCACTGCATTAACTAAAATGGCCATTACCGCTGCGTCTCCTTTGGCGCGGGTACGGGCACTTTGGGCATTAGAAGGATTGAATGCGTGTACGATTGAAGTGC
>JAAFHO010000633.1 GCA_013297575.1 Chitinophagales bacterium | reverse complement strand
TAAGATTTTTGAGCGTCTGCTTGATGGGCGATACTCAAAAACCTTAACGGTGTATTAAAGGTGGCTGTTTGCGCACTGGCAGAGCGGGTGAACAAGGCAGCGTAATAAGATTGGGTCTTTAATAATGAAGTGCGAATTGCTGAATTATACAATAAGCGCGTTATGCTTTTAAATTAAAATATAACAATGTTGGATTCATATCTTGAGTTGCTTGGAATATTGCACGATATAAGTCAGGTACGTTTTTTTGAATTAACCTGATGTCATCTTTACGCTTTTTTAGTAGCGATCTTGCGCGTTCCGGTGTCAATTCAACAATAATGGTTTTACCATCCATCCCTAATATATCTCCTGAATTGAAAAGGGTTTTAAACTCATCATTTAGTGCTGCCCTGAAGTTCAAATACGATCCAGTCTTTTTATTAATCAACTCAAAGTTTTTTTGTTTTCCTGCATTAATATAACTAAAAATAAGATAATCATCCGTAGCAGCAAAATCTGAGAGGATAAATGAATACTTGGAAAGTTGGTTATCTGTCACTAAAGTGGGATCACCGCGCTTTTCATAAGGAATAGTACTTTTTTCAAAATCAATGATTATTTCAGGGGAGAATACTTGATTTGTAAAAGTATAAATGGTATCACCTAATGGCCAAGAATAGTGGACAATACTATCAAATTTTGATAAAATACCAGTTTCTTCGATCGAAAAACCACCTTCTCGTTGTTGGTAAGGAAAATAACGATCAACGACTTCGCCTTTTTGGTCAAATAATACGAGCCTGTGTCCTTTTGATAAGCCTTTTTCATTTAAACTGGATTCAACGAGAAAAGTGCCATCGTCAAGTAATACCATCTTGTTACCATACATGCCTATCCAAACTTCTGAGATTAAATCTCCGGTGGAAGAATATGCTAATATAGATTCGCGACCACTGGCTAAAGCATAAAATTTCTTTTGTTTAGCATCATATACTACACTGCGAACACTCGCAATATCATCATAGTACTTTGTAGGAAATTGAACTTCTTTATCCAGTTTTCCGGTCGTAAGATCAAAGAAACAAAGCCTTTCTATATAATCGGTTTCGCCATCAAATACTACGATATGTTTGTCAGTCCTAAATACACTTTGGATATTCTTTAGCGCATAATATGTGGAATCCAGTCGTCGTGCCACAGAAAAAGACAGCATACTCGCAAGTCCTATTTGATCTGATGGTGATGATAATTTGAATGAATAGACTGGATTAGAATAGTCAAAAATAGTCCCAGTGCTATTTTTGAAAACATTGAATCCCAATGTTACGGAAAGCAGGCATACTGCTAATGAATAAAATAGTTTATTGCTCATGATTTTAAAATATTTATTTTGAAGAAATATAACAACTAGATGCTTTGGCATAATTAATTGAAAATCAAATAATTATGAGTGTGTAATCATGTCCAATAGCAATTTCCTATGTGGATCAAAACTAAGACAGGATAGCAAGACGGATGAAACGGATTTTAAGGATTATTTTGAAACAATCCGCTCTAATCCGTAAAATCCGTTCTCCCATTGAATAACAGGGTGCATGGCATATGGGAAATTGCTGCATATCCAACCCCTTCTTGAATTGAAAAAATGAAAACACCATTAAGATTTTTGAGTGTCTGCTTGGTGGCAGTACTCAAAAACCTTAACGGTGTTGTAGTGTATTTTACAAATTTTATTATTGTTTTGCTTTCAAATCGCCGTTTTCAATATCTCGTTTTCTAGATACTTCTGCTCTTAGTTTACCAAAACGCCAATTGGCCGAAACCCTAATAAGGCGCGCTGGACGAATACCGACTTGTCGGATTTCAAATGCTGGTGAAGAGGTTGTCAATATTGAATTCAACGACCGCTGTGCGAGCAGGTCGGTATTTAATGAAATATATAATTTCTTGTTCTTCAAAAAAGTCCTACGTATACTAAGCGAATAATTGTATTGATCCCCATAACGTCCTTGGAGTGTTGGCGAACCCCAATAATACAGTCCAGTAGCACTAATGGATATCCTTTTCCAAGCATTAAAAGATATAATGGCCATGCAATTGCCAGAGATACCATCATTTGTAATGGTTGATATTCCATCAAACCCTTTTAAAAACTGATAATTCAAACCTGATTGTAAATTAACAGACCATTTCTTATTTAATATTTTCATAAAAAAGACATTTAGTCCGGTTTGATAGGTATGCCCGTTATTTTGAAAAGTGGATTCATTAAATCCATTGGAGGGGTCAATATAGGTAAAACTGTTTATCACATTGCTGATCAATGTTTGATCAATATTCAGGCTTAAAGTACCTTTTGGCGTGAATTTGGACCAACCTACCTCATAACGTTGTGCATATTCTGGTTGTAGCAATGGATTACCATATCTAATATTGCGTGGATCACTGAGATCAACTTGAGGATTGAGGTACCAAAGGCTAGGGCGCTGTATTCTCCTAGAAACACCAACATGAATGCTTTTTGTGGGTCCAATACGGTAAGTTGCGTTAAACGAGGGGAAAAGTGATCTATAATTTAGGTCAAATCCATTTGCTCCATTTAAGTCCCCATCGGTATCGGTGTATTCATAACGCAGACCAGTAAGAAACGACCATTTTTTCCAACTAAACCCGTGCTCTCCATAAGCCGAATATACTGCTTGTTGGTAATGAAATACCCCGCTTTGGGGTAGTAGCCGATGTTCCTGTTGTGCCACAAAATCGAAGGTATCGGTGGCATATTCGTTGGAAATATCCCTGAAAATAGATTTGAATCCCATCGAAATAGTATGCTGTTCATTGAGTGGCTCGCTAAAATTCAAGTCCACAGTATGCTCAGTATTAGGGCTTGCATCCTTGATCACAATCTTGGAATCATAAGACCCCATTTGGAAAATACGGCTATTATCCGAAATATTATTATCGTCTTGGCGACTAAACAGATAAGAGGCACTCAACTCGCGACCAGCCTTTTTAAATTTACGCACCATATCAAAACCTGATTTAGAGGCAAGACTATTGCCACCGTACAGGTTGTCCACATTACCTTTTTCGATCACTAGCCCCTCTATATTCTCTCCTGTATGCGCATTATAAAAATCGTAATTGAATTTATTTTTATTCAAGTCGGCGTGCAAACTCAAGGTGGTCAGAGAGTCCAAATCATAAGCAATTTCGACAAAACCAGTACTTGTATGATCTTTAGAACGCCCATCTCCCTCGCGTTTTTCTTGGTATAATTCAGTTGAAACAAGGTTTGTTCTGAAATAACTGCTTTCTGCCCAGTTATCCTGCCATGAATTACTCAATTGTACCGAAAAACCCCATTTCCCTTGTTTAGAAAAAAGACTGGCTGCTTGGGTATGTGCGCCTAACGTATTAATGCCAGCATTTAAAGACCCTTTGGTGCCTTGTATTTTTTTTATAGTAACAATATTAATAATGCCACCAATGCCTTCCGCATCGTAACGCGCACTAGGGGTAGTAATCACCTCTACGCGCAAAATGAGATTGGCTGGTAGGGAGCGTACTGCCTCGGATGGATCGCGCGCAAAAATCCCTGTACTCCGACCATTGAGTTGCACTTTAAAATTACTTTGACCCTTTAAT
>JAAFHO010000632.1 GCA_013297575.1 Chitinophagales bacterium | reverse complement strand
GGTACACAGACCGGTGGCCGTATTGGCGGTGACGGGCGCTGCGGGGCAGGCCGTGAAGGAGGGAGATGTGCAAGATACCACCATATTGATGGTAAAATTCACGTTCGACACATCAAAAAAGATGTTGTCGGAACATTGGATCCAGACACGCGCCGTGGTGGTCGTAATATTGGGCATGGTCACGCTCTGCGTACCGTCGTTGGGCGTGTTGGCGAGCAGCGTGGTGAAGGTGGCTCCGCCGTCGGTGGTCAGCAGGATGTTCACATTGGCGCAACTGATCGGTGCGGCCGTGGTGCCGGCCACGTCCCAGGTTACCGTTTGGGTCGAGCCGCCGCTATATGTCACCGCCGTATTGGGTGAAGTGACGGCAAATGGCCCTGTGCTGGCTACCGTCGTAACGATATTGGAGGCCTCCCCGGTACAGCCGGCGGTAGCGAAGTTGTCGCGAACCGTCACCCGAAAATTCATGTTGCGGGCCACGGAGGGCAACTCTTCCCAGGTGGGATTGACGTTGTTGAACAAATCCGGCAGGTTCGGGAAATAACGCGAAGGAGCACTTACTGGATCGAGCGAACGGAACATCGGGCCGGTGGTATTGGTGGCCGCCGGGGGCATCGTTTGTGCCGGGGCTGCATAAGCGTCAATTTGCTCCCAGCAATAGGTCAGAATACCTGTGGCATCGGTGGCATTGGCCGTCAGGACAAATGGCGTAGATGCCGGGATGCTGTAATTGGCAAGTGCCGTGACCGAGGGCGCCGAATTGGACACTACAACTGCTACATCACAAGTACGGCCACCACCAGTGGCCACAAACGGACGCATTTCAAACAAACTCGCCGTGCTGAAATAGTCGTCGCTGTTGAGTTGCACATTCGGCGAACAGATGCCTGCGTACCCCATGATGGTGGAAGCCGAACCCGGCTCAATGGCGGTGGCATTGTTGCGCTGACAATTATTGTATTGTGTATGTTCGGCATTGAACTGGTGGCCTATCTCGTGCGCTACATAGTCAATGTCGAATGGGTCGCCGATCGGCGCACCGCTGCCAGTTACACCCCTAGCTTTAAAACTATTAGAGCATACGGCACCCAAACTAGCTAAGCCGCCGGAGTTGGTACCAAATACGTGACCAATATCATAGTTGCCGTTACCAATCACCGCATCGCAATTTGTCTGATTTTGACCAATCATCAGGTTGGGGGTGCCGTTGGTAAAGGGGTCGGTAGTAGCATCGGTATAAATAATCAGGTTGTTGTTGGCTACAATAATCATCCTCACCGCGACATCCTTTTCAAAAACGCCGTTCACCCGATTCATCGTCGTGTTCATGGCCGCCAAGGCTAATGCCACCGTACCGCCGTGAAAAGTCGTGTACTCCCCGGTTCCGGCCAACGCCAAACGGTATTCATGGCGGATGCCGCAATCGCCCACGCTCTCCTGTTGCCCATGAGCGGGTTTTGGGATCGTAATTTCTTCGCCGTTCACATGGCAGGTCATGCGCTCGGCTTCCTTTTTGACAAAATCCCTTTTATAATAAGCAAGGTAATCCTGCGTATTGCCTACGGCATACGGGTCAATAAAAATCGAAGCGCCATCGCCGTAAGTCATAGAGTGAAACCCCTTTGGCGTTACGTCCAGCCGAATGAGCGAAGCCCCATTCCCGATTTCGTAACCACCGTATGTGCGAATTTCAGGGTACTGGGCAGCAAGCTCCGGTGCCATAATGGGCGAATACCAGACTTTGTACCGCTTGAAATTGCCGTCAGGAGTTGGCAAGCTGATCTCCAAACCTTCCGTGGAAGTGCCAAGCACAGGTTCTGCCGGTGCGTTGGACAGCAGCGACTTCATGGACGTGATATCCAGACGAAGTGTTCTTGCTTTGTTTGGAACGATCAGACGGGCACTGCTTTCATCCTTCAAAGCGGCTGCGGGAACGTCATTCCAAAGGGCAACCCCTGCTTTTTGTGCCTGGGTCACGGAGGGTAAAAGGCTTATTGCAAAAAATAGAATAAGACTTACCGCTTGAGTAAAAATAGTGTATATGCGATTTTTCATAATATTAAATTGATATTTCAGGTTAAAGGTACTGTAAAGGCCGCAAAGGCAAAATTTCTATGCTTATTTTTAAAATTAAATTTTTTATTATGTACTCACATTACGCAGTCAGTTCGCAAGGCTTTAAAACGCGTCCGTTGATACTATTTTATGCGCAATTGGGGTATAATCGGCGGTTTTAAGGCGCAATTTGAGTGGTGCAACTATTAGGAACGCCATATTTCATCCAATTGCTAAAAAACAATGATTATCTTTGCGTAATAAAAATCTTTACGCGTTGCCACAAGTGCGGCTTAATACATTAATCCAATGATCTACTTCGGACTCGATTTTGATACGCCTTTGCCACCATTGCCACCTGCGCTTGGCGTGGAATATGTAGGGCCGCGTAAGTTGCTGCGTTTAATCGAACAGCACCTTGGCTTAAGTGGCTACCCCGAACGCAACGAATACCTCCGGATTGAAATGTACCGGCAGGCATTACAGCAGTATGTAACCGCAAATACCAAAGTTTTTTACGCCCAATCATTTGCTGCGGATCGTTTTGCCACGGCTACTGTATTACTGGAACACCGAGATGCTTTGGTGGCTGCCGGTTGGGATTTTAAAGGCAAAGAATTACCCTATCGTTTGGCTGCTTTTGCAGCGGTAGAGGCTATTTTTCAATCAAAAGCCGCCGATCCAGTGAATGCAATGTATCTAGTAGGTAGTGCCGATCGGTGGCAAAAAGCCCTGCTTGTGGCGGCCACCACGCCATTACCTTTTGATGGTTTAACACTGTATGAGCCATTTGCGATGCTGCCGCCATTTATTCAACGATTGGTTCACGTGCTTCAAGCGCAAGGTATTCCAATCGTGCAACACAACGATACGCCTTTGGCAGTGGTAAAAGAGGGCATGTTGGATCGTTTTCAACGGTATTTGATGGGTGAAAAAATGGAAAAAGGGATGCCTTTGGGCGAAAAAGAGATCATTTTTATCACCGCCCGCAGCGATGCGGATGCTGCTACGTTTTTGGCGCAAACCTTGGCGCAAAACCCAGACTGGCGGCCTTCTTTTTTAATTCCTAATCTTCGCCAAAACTTAGAACTGGCTTTGGTAAATGAGGGATTGCCGCCTTATGGTATCCTCTCGGCTACTTTGGCGCGACCAGCATTGCAAGTACTCAAACTTGCGCCTGCTTTTTTGTGGCAACCAGTGGATATTTTTAAGATCATGGAATTTGTTACCTTACCCATGAAACCTTTGGATCGCGGACTAGCCTTGGAAATCGCTCGGGTTTTGGCTGAAAAACCAGGTATGTTCAGCGATCAATGGTATGGTGCAGTATTGGGTTATTTAGGCAAGGAAAATATAGATGAGAAAGTAAAACAGCAATATGAATTTTGGTTTTCACGCCGCCGCTACCGCTCCGATACTGCTGCACCTAAACGTGATGTCATTGAAATTTATGCAACAATTCAAGAATGGGCAGGTGACTACTACGAGCAAACAGGCAGCAAGGATGGTTCTTTACTGACTTTAGGGGAGCAGGCGCGCAGGATTTGTGATTTATTAGAAACCTTACCCGAACAAAGG
>JAAFHO010000631.1 GCA_013297575.1 Chitinophagales bacterium | reverse complement strand
GTGGGCTTTGCACCATTTAAAATATAGCAATCAACCCGAAATTGGGAAACGATTGGGTCGTTTATTGGGGCAAAAATTATCAAAATCGCCTTGTTTTCAGGGTATTGATGGGATTGTGCCTGTTCCGCTACATCCTTTGAAAGAGCGTTTGCGCGGTTATAACCAAAGTATGGCATTTGCATTAGGCTTGGCCGAGTCTATGCAGGCTCCGGTGCTGGGGCGCGTGCTTGTCCGGAATACTTTTACGGATTCACAAACGCGGAAACACCGTTCGGATCGTTTTGAAAGTGTGGGGGAAGTGTTTTCGATCGTGCGCCCGGATCAAGTGAAAGGAAAGCACCTGCTTTTGGTGGATGATATTTTAACAACGGGTGCCACGATAGAATTTTGTGGTAATGCCCTGTTGCAGGCGGAAGGGGTGAGGGTTTCGGTAGCGATGATTGCGGTGGCTTCTTTGGAGCGGTGACTTCGGCTTCGTGACTTCGGCTTCGCTCAGTCACCGTGCTCACATTGAGTCTAAAATTTTATTTTACTAATTTTTCGTATTTTAGTCTTTGTTTTTACACTATTTTGATTGTCAAGTACAGGTGGTGACTTCGGCTTCGCTCAGTCACCGTACTCACTTTAAGTCTAAAATTTGATCTTACTAATTTTTCGTATTTTAGTCTTTGTTTTTACACTATTTTGATTGTCAAGTACAGGTGGTGACTTCGGCTTCGCTCAGTCACCGTGCTCACATTGAGTCTAAAATTTGATCTTACTAATTTTTCGTATTTTAGTCTTTGCTTTTACACTATTTTGATTGTCAAGTACAGGTGGTGACTTCGGCTTCGCTCAGTCACCGTACTCACTTTAAGTCTAAAATTTGATCTTACTAATTTTTCGTATTTTAGTCTTTGATTTTACACTATTTTGATCTTACTAATTTTTCGTATTTTAGTCTTTGATTTTACACTATTTTGAATTTCAAGTACAGGTCAAAGTATAAGTTTAAAGTGAGCACGGTGACTGAGCGAAGCCGAAGTCACATGCTTTAAAACTATTTTTATATTTTTTCCGTATGTACCTTTACGTTTTAACTATAAAAAAATTGCCACGATGCGTAATACAATACTTTTTCCACTTGCCCTATTTACCATTGCATTAGTTTGGTTTACCTGCACCAATTGCCGCACGATTCGCCGCAGTACCGATAGTCGCCCCATAACGCATGAAATATGGGACGGTTTACTCAAAAAGCACGTTGCTGCCGATGGTTTTGTGGATTATAAGGGGTTTATTCGTGATAGTGCGGCGTTGAATGCTTATACAAAATTACTTTCTTCGGCCCATCCGAATGATAAAAACTGGAGCCGTAACGAACAAATGGCCTATTGGATCAATGCCTATAATGCCTTTACGGTACAGCTGGTGACCCGCCATTACCCAGTGGAGAGTATCAAGGATATAAAGCGCGGTGTTCCATTTGTAAATACCGTTTGGGATTTAAAGTTTATCAAAATAGAGGGCTATACTTACGATTTGAACAATATTGAGCACAATATTTTGCGTCCAGTATTCAAGGATGCGCGGGTACACTGTGCTGTCAATTGTGCGTCCTACTCCTGCCCTCCATTGCGTGCGGAAGCCTATACCGCAGTACGACTCGATGAGCAATTGACAGATGGTGTGCGCAATTTTTTGAAAGATACACTGCGCAATAAGATTACAACCGAACGCGCCGAGATTTCAGAAATTTTTAAGTGGTTTAAAGGCGATTTTGAGGAAAGCGAAGGCTCCGTGCGTGCTTTTTTGAAGAAATACGCCTCGGTAAATATCACGGACCAAACAGATATTTCGTATATCGACTATAATTGGTCTTTGAATGATCGGAGTAGTAAATAACAATTTATCGTTTTTAAGTTCCTTTATGTACTTTTGCCACGATTTATAAAATAAATTTATGGCAAAAAAGAATACAACCAAAACTGCGGCATCTAGCGTCGTTAATACGCCTAGCACACCTATTTCGTCCACTACCACTGCGCCTGTGGAATGGTATCCTTGGGCATTGGCGGCATTAGCGTTCTTTTTGTATTCCGTTGGGTTTAGCAATCCGATGGTGGCGATGGACGACCATACGGCTACGATTAATAACCCAGCGGTGACGGATTTTTCCATTTTTGGCCGTTTCAACTTGGGTATGTATGCGCCAGTGACTTGGTTTTTTTACGCCATTGTCCATCAGTTGAATGGCGGTACCGACAAAGCGACGCTTTACCACGTAATGAGTGCTTTGGTGCATGCTTTTAATGTTTATTTGGTGTATCGGCTGTTCCGTAAATGGGATGCGCCTGTGCTGATGGCCGTTTTAGTATCCCTGTTTTTTGCGATACATCCGTTGCAAACGGAAGCGGTTTCTTGGATTGCAGGTTTTAGTACGCCATTATTTGCCTTGTTTACCTTTGTTGCTTTGCTAAAATGGACCGATCATGTAAAAAGTGGTGTCGCTTTTGGTCGCTCGTATTGGTGGGCTTTGTTGGCCTTTTTATTGGCCTGTTTGAGCAAATCGGCTGCGGTGATGTTGCCATTGTCGCTGGTGGTTTTGGATATATGGTGGAAACGAGATTTGCTAAAAAATGCCTTAGAAAAAGTATTATTTTTTGGTGTTTCGGCTGGATTTGGGGTGCTTACTTTGGTTTCGCGCGTACACGAGGGACATGCCACATCTGCGGAGAGTATGTATTCGCCGTTCGAGCGTTTCTTTATGGCTTGCCATAGTATATTGTTTTATTGGGCTAAAATCTTTTATCCGTCGCCCTTGAGTGTTTGGTATCCATTTACGAAGACAGCAGGCGGTAGTTTGCCTACTATATATTTTGTTTCGCCCATTATTTTGGCGGTAATTCTTGGTTTGGCTTTCTGGAAACGCAAAACTTTGCCTTTGCTTTGGGTGGGTATTTTGTTTTATTTGGCCAATATTGTACTGGCCTTACCTTTCTCCACGCTGGGTACTTTTGAATTGCGTTCAGACCGTTATAATTATATCGCTATACTGGGTATTTTAGCCATTTTGGCCTATTTACCTATATATTGCAAGGAAAAACTTGTCAATTTTACCAATATCGCTTATGGTTTATTGGTCGTATTGGGCTTGTTTTGGTTGGTACAAACGGTGAAAAGGATAGGAGATTGGAAAGATACACTCATTTTGCTCAACAAATCGATGGATGCTTATGGCGATAATTTTGGTAAAGCATATTATTGGCGTGGTATGGAAATTGGCGACCGTGTAAAATCGCAAAAAGACGTTCAAAATGCGATCAGCGACTTTACAAAAGCCTTGGAAATTAACCCCGAACTCACCGAATGTTATAAATATCGCGGTGCTTTTTATGGTTTTACCAAACAATACGATAAATCCGTAGCCGACCTAACGGAATACTTAAAAACAAAACCGGATGATGCTGAATATCGATTTAACCGTGGCCTTTCGTACCTCAATCTTAAACAGCCGAACGAGGCCATCGCGGATATGGATCAAACATTGAAGGATAAACCCGATTTTTTCCAAGCGTATTTAACGCGAAGTAATGCTTATGGTATGTTGGGCGATTCAACACGGGCGCAAGCAGATATGAAAGAATATGAACGCAGATCGCAGG
>JAAFHO010000630.1 GCA_013297575.1 Chitinophagales bacterium | reverse complement strand
GGGTTGCTTTTGACCAAAAGCGCTACTGCTCCTGCGCCTTGTGTATATTCACCAGAGGACTCTAATTCGTACTTTGCAATATCGGACGCAATAACGATACCTATACGGTCGGGTTGCGCGGCTACCCAATCGAGGGTATTGAGTAAGGCATCGGTGGCTGCTATACAGGCAAAAGTCATGTCCAGTACATCGCAATGCCGGAAACAATCGTTGCCATATTGGCCTTTCAAACGTTCTTGCACCATACCCATTGCGTAGGTGGCCGTTGGTTTGGCCATATCCAATGCACTTTCGGTACCCAAATAAATACGCCCAATGGTATTTGGATCAATATTATTGCGTGTGATCAGTTCATAAATGACCTCAGCGGCCATGGTAGCAGCGTCCTCATGTGCATCGGGAAGTGCCATTTTGTGCAGACCTAAGCCATCACGAAGTTTCTCGACGGCAATTTGGCGTGCTGTAGCCAATTCGCTGATGTCTAAATAAATCTTTGGCGCATAAAATGCCATATCGTCAATACCGACTGATACCATATTTAGTAGTAAAATCTTAAAATATAAAAAAAAACCGCAAGCGGGAGTACGCTTGCGGCAAATAAAACGCTGTTTTTTGAAAATAGTTGAAAAATTATTGACCAATTAAAATCGGGGCACCTTTGCTATTGCCCATAACGATCACTTTTGCATTGGGGGAATTGGCCAACTCCTTTTGTGCTTTGATCTGTTCGTACTGTAATAACTTATCCGTCAGGCTCGATGTCAGGATGCGTTGATAATCGGCAATACCCTGCGCTTCAACGCGTTTACGATCGGCTTCCTGCTTTTCTTTTTCCAATACATAACGCATTTGTTGTGATTGTTGCTCGGCATTGATCTTGTTCTCAATGGCCTGCCGAACCGAAGCAGGTAAGGTGACATTGCGTACCAATATATTTTCCAAGGTTAATCCTCGTTGCTGAAATTCTTTGGTAATACCATCAAATAACTTGGCTTGGAATTCTTCCCTTTTTGAAGAATATAAAGCAACTGCATCATAATTGGCTGCAAAGTCCCGGATTTTGGTACGTGAAATGGGTCTAACTATTTTATCGGTAATTTCTCGTCCTATCGTTTGCAACACTTCGGGTGTTTTGGCAGCATCCAAGCGGTACAACACTGTTAGATCGAAAGTAACCTCCAAACCATCAGCAGATAACACGCGGATACCATCATCGCCATCTTTATCGCCTTCATCATGGATCGCCGACATGGTATAGTTTTGGGTACGGGTATCAAAATCGACAATATCGACCAATGGATTTACAAAATTAAGACCTTCAGTAAGTATATCGGGCTGTACCTTTCCGAATAAGGTTTTTACACCAACATGACCAGGTTGGATTTGCTCTGTGCTGGCAACTAAAACGCCTAAAACAACAAGGCCTAGACCAAACATGTTGCCGTATTTACTTAATTGAGCGCGTTGAGGGTTGGTTTTGGCAATTAAGGTAAAAACAAACCAAATAATTGCTCCAAGAAATATGAAGAACATAAAAATGAATAATTGAGAAAGGGTTGGTAGTTGGCCACCTCTTTCGGTGAAACTTGGTGCAATATTAGCATGGTTACTGTACGGTTTTGATACGATACACGACTAATCACGTAAAAAAGACGATGGAAGTGTATAAAGGAATGCTTAACGTATTTTAACATTTTACTTTTCTGCGTTTACTAGACTGATATATTAAAACAGCGTGTACCTTTATGGGGCAAATAAAAGGATAAACATGCATAAAACACTACTTATTTTACTAACGTTATACCTCCTTGCTTTCCAAATTTTCCTCTCGGCGCAAGGAGGATTTACCACCAGTAATCTACCCATTATCGTCATTGATGCCAATGGTGCGGATATTCCAGACGATATAAAAATAGAGGCCAAACTTAGAATTGTTGACAATGGTCCAGGCCAGATGAATAATGCAGCAGGCCCATACAATGATTATGATGGATTAATGGGGATCGAAACCCGTGGACAAACCTCCCAGTTCTTTTCGCCTAAAAAACCGTTTAGTATCGAATTGCACGATGCGAATGGTGCTGATATTGAGAAAAAATTACTCGGTATGCCCAAAGAAAGCGATTGGGTACTACTTTCTCCATATTCAGATAAATCTTTGCTGCGCGATGTATTGGCTTTTGAAATGGGCCGCCGACTCAGCGCATTGGATTATACACCGCGTACCCGATTGGTAGAAGTGGTACTCAATGGATCGTACCACGGTGTGTATGTATTGACCGAAAAAATAAAGCGCGATGGCGATCGCGTCAATATTGCAAAAATAGAAGATGCTGACCCTACCGGCGGTTATATTATCAAAATAGACAAAGGCGCTGATAGTCCTGATCTTTATTGGGATTCGCACGTGCCTCCGAATGGTGTATTTGGGGGGCAATTGATCCAGTTTCTCTATCATTATCCCAAACCGGAATTGATTACTCAACCACAACGCGCTTATATTCAAGGATTTATGCGTCAAATGGAAGATGCTCTGCGCGGTAATAATTTTATGGATGCAACGGTAGGTTATCAAAAATACCTAGACCGCAATTCGTTTATTGATTTTATGTTCCTCAACGAAATGAGCAAAAATATCGACGGTTATCGCATCAGTACTTTTTTGTACAAAGACCGCGATACCGTGGGATTGAGCAAATTGCATGCAGGGCCGGCTTGGGATTTTAATATTGGATATGGTAATGTCAATTATTGTCAGGGTGAATCCGTTTCGGGTTGGGCTTGGGATTTTAATTCCATTTGTCCCGATGATTATTGGGTTATTCCGTTTTGGTGGCAACGTTTGCGACAAGACACCAATTACCTCATCGCTACCCAACAACGCTGGAAAGCACTCCGCGAAACCACACTCAGCGACAATGCAGTGAATGGCATGATTGATTCGATGAACGCCCTAATTAATGTTGGCCCCGCAGCACGTAATTTTCAGCAATGGCCAATCATGGGTGTACCGCAATGGCCCAATTATTTTGTGGGTTATTCGCACGCTGAAGAGGTAAATTATCTGCGCAATTGGACAATCGACCGCCTGCATTGGATGGATGGTGCAATAGCAGGTATCTATGTGGGTACTTATAATAATTCGGAGTATTTTAACCCAAAAATTTATCCTAATCCAGTTCGTTCGGGTGCGCTGTTGCATTCCGAATTTTATTTGCGTTCTGGTGATGAAGTAACGATCGAGATTATTGATATCTATGGCCGGACGGTTGCTACCACTGGCGTATTGCCGCGCAGGAATGGTGCATTGTATTACGATTGGCAATTGCCACAATTATTACCCGGTATGTACACCTATAAAGTATCGACTTTGCTGGAACAGCAACCTGCGTTTGTGGGGCACTTGGTGGTGTATTAGACCATTGTATTTTATGAAACACATCATTTGGGTACTCCTTTTCCCAATTTCCATCCTAGCGCAATCTACCTTGCGTGTCTCGGAGAAATATCCGCGTTATTTTGAATACCAAGGCAAACCTTTGATACTCTTAGGTTCGGGAGAGCATTATGGGGCGGTATTGAACCCTGATTTTGATTTTCAACAATACCTCAATACCATAGCGGCGGAAGGTTTGAATTATACCCGCATTT
>JAAFHO010000063.1 GCA_013297575.1 Chitinophagales bacterium | reverse complement strand
ACCCTGACCATTTTGGCCTACAAATGCTACACGTTCGCCCCTAAGTATTTTAAAATCAGCACTTTCTATTACTTTTAATGCACCGTATTTTTTGGTAACGCGGTCGGCAGTAGCCACGATTTCGCCAGAGCGCGGCGGTTCGGGGAAACGGATCCTCATCACCGAGGTATCCACGTCTTCAACTTCGATACGTTCTAGTTTGTCCAATTGCTTCTGCATGGATTGCGCCATCTTGGTTTTGGTGGCTTTGGCCATAAACCTATTGATGGTGCGCTCACGGTCGGCAATTACCCTTTGTTGGTTTTCATAAGCCGCCGTCATTTGTTCCTTGCGTTCGGAACTCAACTCGACGTATTTGGAATAGGCCGCTTTATAATCGCTCAAACGACCTAGAATAACCTCCACTGTACGGTTGGTCACAATGTCCAAAAGGCGCCTGTCGTGGCTAATCACAATGGCCATACCTTGGTAAGAGGCGAGCCAATCTTCCAGCCACAAGATACTTTCAATATCCAAGTGGTTGGTCGGTTCGTCCAATAGCAGAATATCGGGGTTGCGGAGCAGCATTTTGGCCAATTCGATACGCATTTGCCAGCCACCCGAAAATTCATCGGTAAGGCGCGTCAGATCGCTGGTTGCAAAACCCAAACCGCCGAGAACACGCATCGTATCCACTTCCATGGTATCGCCGCCAATGCGGGCCAGCCGCTCTGTGGTTTCGGACAATTCCACTAGAATATCGTGGTAGCTATCGCTCTCGTAATCCTCACGGGTTTCGAGTTCGTGCTGGATTTCGTGTAGGCGTTTGTCCAATGCCAGCACTTCATTGAAGGCCGTCAGGGTTTCATCCAATACCGTTTTGCCCTTGGGCAAAAGCATATCTTGGTGCAAATAACCAATAGAAAAACCTGTAGGAGTGACTACATTGCCCTCTTGCGGCGATTGCTCACCTGCAATGATTTTGAGCAAAGTAGATTTGCCTGCGCCATTGCGACCTACTAAACCCACGCGTTCGCCGGGCTTAATGACTAGGTTGACGCCGTCGAGCAGAATGCGCTCGCCGTATTGTACGTATATATTAGATAATGAAAGCATAAATTTCGGGCCGCAAAGGTACGCGTTTTCCCGATAATTTTTTCTAAATCCAAAAACATGACATATAATTAACGATACTCGATCGGTTCTTGAGTGACCTGCTCGGCTGTATTTCGAAAATGTTTTAGGATAAAATAGACACAAATGGCTGCCACCGTAGCCAAAAGAATAATATTTAGCATCGGAAATGCCTGCCGTGCTTTGCGTTGAAACATCATAATTAAACTCTTTTTAAGGTCGTAAATACAAGATCTTCTAAAAAGCCTACCACTTGCTCTTCTGATTTGTCAGCACCAAAATCGGTCAAAGATGGTAAATAAATCATAAAATAGTTCTGGAAATGCGACATTTCTATCAAACTACTGCTCAACGAGCGCGGATAAGGGTAATTCGGCGCAAATTCTTGCACGATGCCTGCAATACGTGCGCAGAGGTCTTTGTATGGTTTGAATAATTGCACTTTATTGATTTCTGCAACATCTTTGACCAAATAAGCCTTGCTGCTTTCGTTGATTACGACACGGTACAATGCTTTTTTATCGAGACCCGACGTATCAAAATCTCCCGATAAATCATGCGAAAGCAAATGAATAATTTTTTTTAGTTTTTGCTCAGGGTCGGTCATGTTTTGCAAACTAAATACTACAAGGTACTCCATATAATTCCAATACCAAGTGAGCAAGTAGAGCAAAAGCCGATGTTTATTCTCAAAATATCGGTAGATACTAGCCTCTGTGGTATTGATTTCGGTAGCCAGTTTTTTGAAAGTAAATTGCTCAAAACCTAGTTCGTACATCAATATTAGACCTTTACGGATAATATTACGACCTAATGTAGTATCTTCTGGATCGCGGTGCGCCAGTTCTTCGGTGGCATTAATCTTGATATAAAATTCCATTCAACATACTTTAATGCGCAAAAGTAAACTATTATTTTAGACAGTTATACTTTGTGTGTTAAAAGCGTTACTATTTTTTTTGTAACTGAACTATTTTGGCCATTTTAAGGCTATTTTTTATTACGCCACCCCTTACCCCCAAGGCTAGTGTATATCGTTGGGTGCGTATATTTTTTTTGCTCGGGTAATCACCTGTCTAATCCATCCAAATTTATATCGGACTGCCCGAAAATAGCCCCCCTTTTGTCCGCCCATTGAAATAAAGGTATCTCCCACACCTGGATCGGATCCGCCACCAAATTCAAAGGATTTGCCCTGCTCGCAGGCTATTTTAATGCCTTCCCAGATCAATAGTCTTGGCGCTCCATTGTGGGGAATACGTTCGTCAAATCCTCCTAGGGTATAATAAACAGTATCGTAGTCCCATATAAAAAAAGCAGATGCTACTGTTTGGCCTTGCTTATTTCGAGCAGAAAGCATGATCCCCGATTGGTGCGTTGTTGTTGCTGCTACGATGTTTTCTAATTGGTCAATACCTAATGTGTTTTTAATGCCATGTCTTGACAAACTCCTAACACTCATTTGATATAAGCGGGTTACATCTGTTTCTTGCGCAACTTCAAAATTAAGCATTGCTTTTTTTAATCGCTGCCGGGCAGTAGGGCGAAGTGTTTTTAGCGCAGTTGTTAATATGATAGGTTGATCTAGTTTAAAATAGGGTTTTGGTATTATTTGATAATTTTTATGTTTAAACCAGTCCGAAATAACTTGTTCATTATCAAAATGTTGTAACGAATAAAGGGTGTTTATTGGATCATTAATAAGTATGGAAGGGAGCGTTTTGCTCGCCGATTTCCAGCCCAACCTTGGGGTAAGTGGGGGTACTGTACAATAGGCAATCCCCCATTTTCGTGTATAATAAACGGGCCAAACCGTCGATGATTCCTCGTGTACATAAGGCACCCAATAACCATTGCCGCAAGCAGCATCGAGCCACCAAGGTTGAAAGAAAATAGGGAATTTATCCGTGTTTTCAGCACAAATGCGTTGGTATGCAACAAGGTTTTGTGTCCACATGGTGCAAAATTACTAAAAACGAAATCCGACCACTACATTATCCTGCAAAAAACCAAATTTTTGGCTACCGCGGTCGCTCCCGGATGCAGTCGTGCGAATATCGGGCATGTGGATAAATCCGGCTTTCAAGTTGGCGGCTATGAAGAAATGCCGGCATAAGGTAACATCCAGCCCAATTTTTAAGGATAATCCATAACCCGATAAATGGTAATCATCATGTCGTTCTTTGGATAATAAAGTTGCATTGGTGCGTGGAAATAACCCGCCAATGCCCACGCCTTCTGTTAGATGGACGGCTATTTTATTACCATTATACTTCGAAAACAGCGGCAATAAATTATCGCTACGGTTCAACTCTGCAACGATATAATTAAGTCCATCGGTATGCTCAAAAATAAGCAAATCATCCTTTACGTTGATTGGAGCATGGTCAAAACTACCATTATAGGGCGTATCTGTTCCTGTAATAGTACCTGAAATAGTGCTGGATTGATCTTGTACCATAACGTATTTCATGTGGTCAACAGCCAACGACACGCTATAATGCTTATTGATAAAAAAGCCAATTCCGTAATTACATTGAGGGATGGTAAGTTTAGAAGGGTTAAAATATACTTTGGCAGAAAAGGGCGTTTGACGGTCTTTGGCCGCCAAATGATGCAGCGTAAAATCGTAGTTTTCACCGGTCAGGTGCAGATCAGATTTTGTAAAATAACCCCGATTATAGCCCCAATAGAAGTAAAATCTATTCTTTTTTTCGTGCTTTTTTGTAAGATTAGGAGTCTGTCCTACTATTATGGTAGCGCAGCATAGGCAGATCATTAAAGATAAAATATTTTTGTAGTGCATCTTTTTGGTTGTTAAAAAGACGCAAAATTACCCCAAATCTTTAAACTACTGCTAACATTTATTTTAACCTTCTTATAGTAATTTATTTGGTATGTGTGCATGTATATTTGCTGTATATTAATTTATTAAACAATCCAGCACATGAAAAAATCTCTCATTTTATTTATTTGCTTTTGGCTAATTGCTTGTACGGCCACCAAGCCGCTTATTCCGTCCAATTCATTTGATGATAAATTGAGCAAGGCAATCCGCAAAGTAGAGCGCAAAAACATAAAAAAAACTAAGGATGTTAAATACCTTGAGTTTGCGTTTTACATGGCGAATACCTTCGATGTTTTAACGGTCGATTCTTTGCTTAATATCCAGCAAGTAGCACTTTGGCCACCCATCAATGCATATCATCGGAGGATACAAGAACGACAAAATAGGATATTGGAACTAGGTAATATCACTACAAAAGACGGCTATCAACCTCGGTTTGCATTTAAAGATGATATTGCAGCCGCCGAAAATGCCAGTCGCAAAAAAGCCGCCGAATACCTATACGATAAGGCTAATACAGAATTGAGTTTGGCGCATTCAGGTAATCGGTTAATTGCTCGAAATGCCTACAATACCTTATCCAATTTAAAAGAAAATTATTACCCTGTTTGGCAAGAAAGCGATACTAAAATGGCGGAAGCACTCGAAATGGGTACATCACGGTTTCTTGTAGAGAAAACAGGGTATGGGGCATTCCATACCAACGATTTTTGGCGCGCAATGACACGATTTGGCACTACTTTAAACAGTTCTGTTTGGCAAAAAATAGATGAGCAACCCTTCGAAAATCGGAAATATGATTATCTCGTACAACTGCAATTAGTACATTTAGATGTCGGTAATGAGCAAGTTTGGAGCAATACAAATACGTATTCCAAAGAAATACAAGTAGGCGAAAAAGTAACAAAAGATACAAGTGGTCATGTTGTAGAGCGTATTCCGATTATGGAAAAAGTATGCGCAACGGTGACCGAGGTAAGAATCACAAAAAGTGCAAATGTGCTGCTGTCACTCGATATTAGGGCTACCGAAAACAATACATCCGTTTATAATTCCTCGATCCAGCATGGTATTGTTTTTGACCGTAGTTGGGTCACCATTACAGGTGATGAACGCGCTTTGGATAACAAACCTATTTGTACTGGTTTTGGGATACAATCGGCCCCTTCAGATTGGACGATGGTGGAAGATTTGGCGCGGGAAACAAGTGCTAGACTCAACCAAGAATGGGATTGGTATTGTAGTGGATTGTGACTGCTGTCCAGTATTTTTTAAGATGAGTATAGGGGATAAAAGGGGCTTTCACGACTGGTGTTTGATATTTCGCCACAAAATTTATCTATCGCTATGAAATTAGAACACCTGTCTTTATCCAAGATTGGGCTAATACCCTTTTCCATTTTTTTGCGAAAAATGACGTTTTTCGCGTTTTTTACCCTTATACACACCTATATTGCTGCGCAGGATATATCCGTTTCCGGCTTTGTTTATGATAATTCCAATGGCGAATCGCTGGTTGGGGTAACTGTTCAAGAACCGACAACAGGAAAAGGTGCGGCTACAAACGAATATGGTTTCTATTCTATGTCACTCCCTGCGGGCAACTATTCTTTGGTTTTTCGGTACTTAGGCTTCGATGATGTAAAAAAATCGGTCAATCTCCAGCAAAATCAATCTTTAAATGTACGTTTGGGCGAAAATGCCAACTTACTAAAAATGGTGGAGATCAGTGCTGCGCGTGAAAAAGTGAAAGAGCATGTAAAGAGCACCGAAATGGGGCGTTTGAGCGTGCCAATAGAAATATTGAAAAGGACACCTGTGTTATTCGGTGAAGCGGATATCATCAAAGCCGTGCAATTGTTGCCTGGCGTAAAACGCGGGGGTGAGGGCTCTGTTGGGATGTATGTACGTGGAGGCGGTAATGATGAAAACCTAATCCTATTGGATGAAGCGACTGTGTATAATATTGGACATGCCCTCGGGTTTTTATCTGTTTTTAATACCAATGCTGTGAAAAGCGTCGATCTTTATAAAGGTGCGTTTCCGGCCAATTATGGTGGACGATTATCCAGTATCCTCGATGTACGTATGCGCGAGGGTAACGATCAAAGATTGGGTGTTCAGGGCAGTATTGGTAATATTGCGAGTAACCTTTCTGTGGAAGCACCAATTGTAAAAGGAAAGGGGAGTTTTATCCTTTCTGGAAGGCGTAGTTATATTGATAAACTTGTTGATCTTGTCTATAAAAACGGCTTACCATACTATTTCTACGATTTTAATGCAAAAGTCAATTACAAAATTACCGATCGCGACCGTGTTTACTTGAGTAGTTATTTTGGCCGCGATGTACTCAGTGTTGGCAGTAGGGGAGGGGGTGATTCCACAAATTTAGATGTCGGAATAGGTACCAATATTGGTAATTTTACAGTAACTTCCCGTTGGAATCATATCTATAAAAACCAAAAATTATTCCATAATCTTACTTTAATACGCTCTCAATTTCGGTACCGTATAGAAGGTAAAACATTGGAAAATAGTCTCCTAATCCGTTCGTCGATCGACGATATTGGATTAAAAATGGATTATGATTACAGGCAAAATAACCGGTCAACAATCAAATTTGGGGTCAATTTGATCAATCATGTATTCCGCCCCAATTTGATTTCTGTCCAAGGTGGTATTTCAGATGATTTAAACCGCCAACCCGCCAAACGCATCAATACCCAAGAGATGGCTCTATTTGGGAGTATGGATCGCGATCTCAACGCACGGTGGAAATTGAATGCTGGATTACGGTTGAGTAGTGCGGTAACCGAAGGTACTTTTTATGGCAACCTCGAGCCACGAATTGGTGCGCGTTATGCCATTAACGAGCGACATTCGCTCAAAATGGGTTATGCCCGTATGACTCAATATTTGCACTTAGTATCTAGTTCTACCGTCGTGATGCCTACTGATTTATGGTATCCGGTCACAAAAAACGTTAAACCAGGGCATAGCGATCAAATAAGTGCGGGCTATTTTACCTATTTTGGAGAAAAAAATGCTATTCAGTTTTCTGTTGAGGCCTATTACAAGTGGATGAACAATCAAATCGAATACCGCGAAGGCGCACGTTTGTTTTTGAACGACGGTTATGAAAAAGAACTGGTGCGTGGTAATGGTCGTGGCTACGGTTTTGAAGGATTGCTTCAAAAAAATACAGGTAAATTGACGGGCTGGATAGGGTATTCTCTTTCTTGGGCTACGCGTAATTTTCCTGACCTCAACAAAGGAAGAACATTTTATGCCAAATATGATCGTCGCCATGATTTTTCGATTGTGGCCAATTACGATATTATCCGCCGGTTTAGTATTTCTGCGGCTTGGGTGTATAGTACAGGAAGCCCATTTACGCCTATTGTTGGGAAATATGTACAACCCTTGCCCAATTATAGCGGAATAGAACTACTGCCCGTGTATCCTGCGCGTAATGGGTATCGGCTCAACCCCGCTCACCGTTTGGATATTGATTTTGTAATAAAGGGTCGAAAACATACCCGATTCAGTAGTGAATGGCACTTGGGAGCATATAATTTTTACAACCGCGCCCAACCCAATCGAGTTGTGATTAAACTGGATCCCAAGACAGGCAAGGAAAAATACGAAGAAAGAGGACTCTTTGGGGTAATCGGGTCCGTGAGTTATATGTTCAAATTTTAAGTTAAGTACCGGAGGTTTTACCTTTCAAAGTTTTCACTATATCAAAATATTAATAAAATGAATAAAATACATAAATATATCAGCATAATGGTTGCCATAAGCCTATTTTCCTCCTGTGTTTTTCGTCCAGATCCGTTGGATGTAGAGATAGATGCTCCGCCGCCACAATTGGTGGTTTCTTCGTACGCCTTACCTCCGCAGATATTAGGCGTAGCTATTTCACGTACTTTTTCAGGGCTATTTAGTGAGGATGATGTAACACAAGATTCATCGTTGATTCAAGATGTTTTTGTCGATGACGCTTTAGTCACGATTAAATACGCTGGTAGGACAGATACATTATTCCAATTAGGCCCGTCATTTTTTGGTTCGCTCAATGTAGAACAAATACCCAATGAACGTTATACACTGTATGTTAAAGACAACAAAACTGGACAATCCATAACCGCAGAGACGGTATTTTTGGAGACTATTCCTCTAAATAGCGCAGCAGCAGTTCCAATCATTTCTAATGATAAAACAGATACAACTTTTACTTTTAAATATGATTTTACCGATCAATTAGGCAAAGAAAATTATTATTTGGCCACTTATACGCGGTTAAATAAAGGGACAGGTTCTCTGTTCGATTCATTACCAGGGAAAATATTTAATTTTCAAAATTCATATTTTAATATTTTTACGGATCAAAACAAAGGCGATGGTAAAGTAGTTGATTTTCAGCCATTTATACCTAATTTGAACAATGGGGATACGATCGCTGTATCGCTTTCAAATATTCCCAAACCGTATTACGAATACTTGGCGGCATATAAACGCAGTGGTAATTTGTTTAGTTCGTTTTTGGCAGAACCTATTACTTTGCCCTCCAATATTGTTGGAGGTTATGGCTATTTTGCCATGTTAAAACCCGATGTAAAAACAGTAATTTTACGATAGTTTTGTAAAATTCGATTAGGCACTTCTGTTATTATCTTTGCCTATGAGACATAATAACGAATTAGTTTCGTATGCTGAGCATGGTTAATTTTCGCCAGTTCTTCGTTAAATTTTTCGCCGAAAATCGCCCATTTCGACTGCAAAATTTGCCTTGACCTGACAAAAAATTCCTCATTTCAGCATTACTACCCTAATTCGTTATAATGTCTATTAGATTCAACTAAATTGGAGCAATTCCGTTATAGTACATCTTATTGTTGCTCAAGAAAATTGAAGCAGGGTATAAATAAAAGTTCTAAAATCTAAACATGGTATCATTATGACATTTAAACATCAATTTTTAATGCTTTGCCTGCTCCTGGCAGGTAGCCAAATGCACGCTCAATCTTGTTGCGCAAAACCAATCGCCGGAACTGATATGACGGCCTTCTTATCTGACGCTGGTTTTGTGAGTGCACACATAGAGCCACTACCTTATACGCATACGAGTATGGTAGGTGGTGAAATGATTACATTCGCTACATCTGATGGTAAAACAGCGGGTGCTTACCTAATTAAATCGGCAAAAAAATCGAAAAAATGGCTGTTTGTCTATCAAGAATGGTGGGGCTTGAACGACCATATTAAGAAGCAAGCCGAAGTTTTTTACAATGATTTGGGCGATGTAAATGTACTCGCTATTGATTTGTACGACGGTAAAGTAGCCACTAACCGCGAAGATGCTTCCAAGTATATGGGAGAGGCCAAGGTAGAACGCACCGATGCGATCATTAAAGGTGCAGTAGCGTACGTAGGGAAAAAAGCCAAAATTGCAAGTGTGGGCTGGTGTTTTGGCGGTGGTCAATCACTTCGTTCAGGTATTCTTGAAGGGAAACGAGCCGTTGGTTGTATTATGTATTATGGTATGCCTGTTAAGGAAGTGGATATGCTCAAAACGCTTCATTGCGATGTTTTGGGATTATTTGCAGCCCGTGAAAAGTGGATTTCGCCAGAAGTTGTAAAGGAATTTGAAGCAAATATGAAGACGGCGGGTAAAAAGGTAACTATCAAGAATTTTGACGCAGAACATGCTTTTGCAAATCCAAGTAATCCTAGTTTTGATAAAAAGGCTTCGGAAGAGGCTTATGGATTGTCTTTGGCTTATTTGAAGCAAAAGTTTAAGTAAGGTTTTTGGGGTAGGGAGGTTTGGGTTTCGCTCAACTGCTGCTGGTCGTTTCGGCTTCGCTCAACGACCTAGCAGCAGTTGAGCGAGATTTGTTGTTGTGCCACACTTGAGATCTGTTCTTGTGCCTACTTGAGATTTCGCTCAAGAGCCACACGTCGTTTCGGCTTCGCTCAACGACCGTGTGGCTCTTGAGCGAGATTCGTTGTTGTACCACACTTGAGATTTGTTGTTGTACTACACTTGAGATCTGTTGTTGTGCCTACTTGAGATTTCGCTCAACGAGCCTCTGGTCGTTGAGCGAAGCCGAAACGACAGAGGCTCGGTGAGCGAACCCCCAAAAAACCTATTGCTCTACAAACCCAAACGCAATGAGTTTTTCTTTAAATTCCTCCGTGCTTTTTATTTGAATTGTCTTGCCATTTGGGCAAATACAGGCTTGACAAAAAACGGCATTAGAATCCGGGTTTGCAATAATAGCCAAATCAGAAAAATCAATATCCAACTCGTTATTGAGGTAATTCTTTATCACTTGTTGGTATTCTGCATCGTTGCTCCATGTAGCGTTTTCTGCCCATTTATCAGAGCATTGTGTTGCAGCATAGGCAAAAGTAATCGAGGTGTCTGCGTCTTTTTTACAAGCAGTCCATAGTGTTAAGGCAAAAATAAAAAAAATAGTCTGTTTCATAAACTTCTAAATTAAATGTGTGGATGATATAGTTACTTTACGAAAGTATCTGATAGAACGTTGGGTTCAGGTTGAAAAAATTTGTACCTTGCTGGTGTACATGTTTTCTCGTTCCTGAAAAATGTTCTACTTTTGTACCATGAAAAATTGTACACTTTTTACCCTATTTTGTCTGGTTATCTTGTTTTTCTCGTGTACCAAAGAAGGGCAAGGAGGTAATGCATCTATTCGCGGATATATACACGCTAGTAAACTTAGTTCTACATTTACCCAATTATTGGATCAATATCCTGCAAAAGACCAAGAAGTCTTTATTATTTATGGCGACCGTACGTGGGGATACGATGATCGAGTTAATACGGATTTCCAAGGGCGTTTTTCATTTGATCTTTTGTATCCAGGGAATTACCGCATCTTTACCTACTCTCGAGATTCTTCGAGAATGGATTTAAGTGGCACTATTGCCGTGGTAAGAGACGTAGAAATTGGCGGACGTAAGGAGGTGGTTACAGTGGATACGATACATATCGTTGACTAAACAATATCGCTAAAAAGATCGACAAATAAGGTTAATTTATAATAATTTTATACTATGAAATTTTACGTTTTTGCGGGGGTATTTCTCGCCTTTGTATGTATGATGTCTTGCAATTCCAATGCTATCACCGCTAACCTAAAAACGGACACATTTAAAGTGTGGGGTAATTGCGGAATGTGCAAAAAAACTATTGAAAAATCGCTAAAAATAGATGGTATAGCGACGGCGAATTGGGACAAAGATTCCAAGATGATCACAGTCGCTTATGATTCTATATTGGTTTCATTGCCGCAGATCCAGCAAAATATTGCAGCCGCTGGCTACGACACTGAAAGCACAAAAGGGGATGACAGCGCGTATGCCAATCTACACAGTTGTTGCCAATATGAACGCAAATCAGAATAGCCCTTTATCCCACGTGTTTTCCGCTGTTCCAACCCATTGCTCCTAGCCATTGCGCGCCACTTTCGGCGGCTGGTGCTTCCAATTGCGTGGCCATACTATCATTCCATCGGTTGAGGTAACCAAATAGGGCAATTACGCCTAGTATTTCTACAATTTCGCCTTCGTTCCAGTGTGAGCGCAGGTTTTTTGCAATGTCATCATCCACGCCATTGGGGATACTGGATGCTGCTACCGTAAAATCAAGGGCAGCACGTTCTGCTTCATTAAAGGCCGGATGAGTTTTATAAGACCAAATGTTTTCCAACTGTTCTTGTTCAGCACCGTATCGTTCTGCCGCCCTGATCGTATGCGCTTGGCAATATCGACAACCAGCGGTAAGGCTTGCCATATAACCAATCAAGCGTTTTAAAGCACTGGTTACACGGCCTTCATTGGCCATTACTGCCATATTGAGTTGGATAAATGCCTTGGCAATAGCAGGTCTGCGCTGCATCGTTAGTACCGAATTGGGGCAAAACCCTAGTGTTTCATTAAAAAAACGCGCCAGTTCTGCCACTTCTTCGTTGTGATCGGCGGGTAAAGGTGTGATTAACATATTAGTTGTATATTTTTTTGTCAAAACTTAGCCACAAATATTTTAGCTACAAATTACACAAATTAAAACGTGTTTTGTATGGGAATTCGTGTCAATTTGTGGCATTCACTAAGTTTTTACATGTATTTTCAAAAATGTCCCCTAATTATGATTAGGGCTTTTTCATAAAAATTTCAGGTGCAGCGCACCGCAATATTTGTAGCAAAAATCGGCAAAATCAAGGTTAAAGGTGCAGCGCACCGTGACATTAATTTAATATTACGGTGCGCTGCACCTTTTATAAGAAAACCCTGTAGTTATGATATAGTCTATTGTACTACTATTTTTTTAGTAATTTGTTGTTTGGTTTTAGTATCGTTTATGACCAACAAATAAATACCTTTATTCAATGAGCCTAAGGTTAAAATAGGTGCATTGTTGCTGGACAATAGCATATTGGAGTTTGATATAACACAGCGGCCACTCAAATCAAATACGGATACTTTTGCTGCAATATTTGTTGCGCCATTCCATTTGATCCGAATATGATCTGTTGCTGGATTTGGGCTAACGGTGATTATATTAGGTGCAAAAGCAGTATTTTTTGTACCAATATAGAACTTCATAGGTGTTTGCCAAACCCCTAATCCATGTGTTGCAACACGTAGCTGGCGATCCGCAGAAATGCTCAAATGCATCGCCAGCATGGCTTGTGGTGCCGCTTCGCTCAAGTATTCCCAAGAAAGGCCACCATCAATGGAAAACCATACACCTATGTCATTGGCTACATAAATATTACTTTCAGCAATTGGGTCTATTAAAATGGAGTTAGTTGGTACATCGGGAAGGCCGGATATGGCAGTCCAGGTTGTTCCTCCATTTGTGGTTTTATAGAGATGTGCTGTTCCAAAACCCGAAAAAGTAGCATAAACGGTATTATCGTCGCTGGGGCTGCGGGCAATATCGGTACATAACCGGTCTGGAAGTCCATTCATTTCCACTACAGTTTGAGTGCTGGCATCGAGATGGAAGACCTTTGGGCCGATATTATCTTTCATTGCCCGACTAAAATAAATATCATTTTCATTGTTATTGCTTACTCCAATCGTAACAATTACCCCCCCAGAAGAGGTGAGTTCTTCCCAAAAATTTAGTGTAAAATCTAATCGGCAGAGTATATCTTTACCCGCGTACAAGAGTTCGGGATTGGTGGGTGCTAATTCAAAAGGTGCCACAAATGCAGAATTGGTACCAGGCAAGGCTGGTAAGTTCCCCCAATCATTTCCCCCATTTCCACTATAATAAAAATTGCCATTTTGAGAGGAAGCATACATAATATCATCTACAAAAGGATGGACAGCGGAGCAGCCGCCATCTCCTCCGATCACCCTTGTCCAAGCCGGATCGCCGGTATAAATCGCTGTGGAATTATCTTGCATACCGCCAATTGCCCAAAGTGGATTGGTAGTAGAGTTACCAAAATTAGCATAAAACTGTTGTGTTTGGTAGTTGCCATTGCGTCCTTCCCATTTAATACCACCATCTTTGGAAGCAAAAAGTCCGCCATCGGTAACGCAATACACGAGATTAGGATCGGTAGGATGGTAATAAATATGGTGGATATCTGCGTGTATATAATCGCCGGGGCCTTCGGGGCCGCCTACAGGTACTTGACCAAAATCCCAGTTGAACCATTGGGTAATCTTGTTGGTCACAGCACCGCCATTAGTTGATCTCCACATATCAATACCGCACCATAATAAAATATCAGGATTGGTTGGGTGGATTGCAATATCATGTGAATACCACCCTTGATAAGTGCAAACATCTTCTGTACTCGCTGCTTGCCAATTATCGCCGCCATCTGTACTTTTGAATAAACCGGCCTGTGCAAATGCGTTACCAACGGAAGTATAAATAATATTTGGATTTGCTTTGTAAATATCCAAAAGCGCTTTGCCTGAATAAGTAATCGGTAGTCCCGACGTTAATTGCGTGAAATTTGCACCACCATCGGTTGTTCTGAAAATACCGCTCACATTTTCATCATCCAATGAACCAAAAGTGACGAATAAGGTACTCGTATCAGTGGGGTGCATATCGAGGTCAACGGCCATTTTGCGTTCTAATACAGTTGTCCAATGCGCTCCTCCATCGTAACTGCGCAAAAGGCCATTGGTGGTCGTTGCCCATACTGTTTGAGGTCGTTTTGGATTGATTTTTATTTCCTGTACACCCACCAGATCGCTATAATCCACATCCAGCGATTTTTTCCAAGTTGCTCCGCCATCGGTTGTTTTTAGGATACCAATACCATAAGTGCCGCGTGTGGTACGAATGACCACATTGGGTGCCGAGTTTTCGTAATTATATACTTCACCCGTACCGATATACATGATATTGGGATTGGAAGGGTCTATAGCAATAGCACCTACGCCGATAACAGGAAACCCAGTTTCAATCCGCTGCCAAGCATTTACACCAACGCCATTCGTTGTGCTTTTCCAAAGCCCTCCAGAGGCTGCGCCCATGAATAAAGTGGACGAATTTTGTGGGTGTATGGCCAAACAGAGTGTTCTGCCTCCTATGTTTTTAGGGCCAATATCTTCCCAAATGGCCGCAGGGCCTCCTCTTTCGACAGTATTGGCGCGTAATTCGGCAATTGCAGCAGTGAGTTTTTCCGTATGCAGTTTTCCATCGGGATACATGCGCCCCATATTCCAAAATTCAAAGGCTTGACCCGCTT
>JAAFHO010000628.1 GCA_013297575.1 Chitinophagales bacterium | reverse complement strand
CTGCCGAAAAGGCATTTTCTGAATAATGGCACTCTTTTATTGCTAATACCATTTTGCAAGCCAAAATAGGAGGGACAACAAATAAATCTAAAACGACTTCCTTTTCAGTGATTTTAGGTATTAAAGTTTGATTGATGTATTCCACACAATTTATTAAACAAAACATTAACTTAAATCACTCGAAGGTATTCAAAATATTATAGTTGAAAAGTAAATTATTCGACTATTGAATGATTGTTTTTCCATCTGTCGACCCTATAAAAAATTTGGCTACCCAGTTCTTTCCCAGCCAACCCCATTATAGCGTCCCACTCTTTTGTTGGAGCAAACCACTCCCAAACCCTCGTAAAGTCTACGACATTCTCCCTTCCAAGCTCATAGAGCTCCTCAATAAATATATCTTTAAATGCCACAAAGTCACTATCGAATTTTACATCTTCTGCATTAATGAGCATTTCTTCTGCTTTGTGTAAATCCTTAAACAATTCGAATATCTCCCATTTTTCCCAATATTCGATTTTGGACAGCCCGTCAGATTTCTTTTTTTGAAAAAGTCGTTTGAACATAAATATAAGTGCAAATATTATAGTTAACGAATCTAGATATGGATAGATTTTCATAAACAATTTCAACAAAAAATTTCATACCCCCCGTCCTCCCCAAAAAAAAAGGTTGATATCCATACCTCTCAGCATAAATATCAACCTCCATATTTTACAAGCAAACACGCTTATATTATCCCAAATAAGCCTTCAATCCCTCTGCGGCTCTACTCCTCAACCGACTCAACGCACGGTCGCGTACCTGTCGTACGCGCTCGCGAGAAAGACCAAAGTACTCCCCTATTTCATCGAGCGACATCACAGTTTGGCCATTCAGACCAAAGTACGCCGAAATCACATCGCGCTCGCGTGGACCAAGGTGCGAAAGACCTTCGGCCACTTCATCGCGGAGCGACTGCGACATGAGTTGAATATCTGGCTGGTTAGAACTTTCTGGTACCATTAGATCTAGCATGGTGGCGTCGTTATCGTCGGAATTACCGATAGGGGCATCCAAGGATACGTGACGAATATTGCTTCGGATCATATTCTCTACTTCACGTGGACTCAAATCTAGTGCTTCGGCCAGCTCATCGTCGGTAGGTTCGCGCTCATACTCTTGCATGAGTTCAATTACTTTATCGTTTACTTTATTATAAGAACTGGCTTTGCTCGTTGGAATACGAACAATACGGCTATTTTCTACAATGGCCTGCAATACACACTGACGGATCCACCAAACAGCATAAGAGATAAACTTAAAACCCTTGGTTTCGTCGAAGCGGCGAGCGGCTTTGATAAGACCAACATTACCTTCATTGATCAAATCGGATAAGGAAAGACCTTGGTTTTGGTATTGTTTGGCCACAGAAACCACGAAGCGAAGATTGGCTTGGGTCAATTTCTCTAGGGCTTTTTCATCACCTTCGCGGATACGACGTGCCAAATCAACTTCTTCTTCAGAGCTGATAAGTGGCAACTTACTGATCTCGGCAAGGTATTTGTCGAGTGCAAGACTCTCTCTCGCCGTAATTTTATGAGCAATTTTTAACTGACGCATAGCAAAAATTTTTAGGTGTAATTTGGGGTTATGGATTCTTTTGATTTTTGTAATACAATGAACGAATAATCAGTTGTACCTTACTAATACTCGATATAAACGTACCATTAATAATAAAGACGTAAAATCATGCCAGTTTGATGCTATTTTTGCACAAATTTTACAAGCAGTTTACACAAAAGTACTAGGCTAACTGTTTCGACCATAATATAATGCTAAATTGCCTCAAATAGTTTCAAAAAAACTTAAAAAGAGTTAGACTACTTTTAAAGGGACATTTTTAGCAACGCAAAATTGATTCAAAAAATCCAATTAATACATGCAATTGAAAAGAATTATAATTTCAAGGTTAAAAAACCTTCAAAAACGCCTTATTTGGGCTTCCGAATGGTCAAAGAGGTGGGTCGGTCGGCATCCGTATATCAGTTTGGGGCTGGGGGGACTATGTTTAGTTTGGTTATTTTGTTTGCCCCGGCCATTATTCAAATCGCCGTTTAGTGCTGTATTGGAAGACCGCGATGGGATATTATTGGGCGCACGAATTGCAACCGATGGCCAATGGCGGTTTCCAGTAAGTGATTCCTTACCCGAAAAATACATCCAAAGTTTGCTGGTATTTGAAGACAGAATGTTTTATTACCACCCCGGTTTCAATCCTGTTAGTTTTTTTCGTGCAATGCGCCAAAATATAAATTCGGGTAAAACCATCAGTGGCGGTAGTACGCTTACGATGCAGTTGATCCGATTAGCAAGGGGCAATCCGCCGCGTACCGTGGTGCAAAAGATCATTGAAGTGTTTATGGCAACGCGGTTGGAATTGACTTATTCTAAAAAAACGATCCTTGAATTATATGCGGCTCATGCGCCATTTGGTGGTAATGTTGTAGGGTTAGATGCGGCCTCGTGGCGATATTTTGGTAAAAAAACGGCTTCACTCACTTGGGCGGAGGCGGCTATGTTGGCTATTTTGCCCAACAGTCCTGGTTTAGTACACCCCGGTAAAAGCCGTGAAATTTTATTGGAAAAACGCAATAGACTACTCCAACGCTTAGCCACTGAAGGGTTTTTAGATGATTTTGAATTGCAATTATCTTTGAGCGAGCCCTTGCCGGACAAACCGCTGGCATTGCCGCAATACGCGCCGCATTTGTTGGATCGTTTACAACAAAAAGCAGTAGCAGAAAAGAAGGATTTTGCTATTCACCACACGTCGCTCAAAAAAGAATTTCAAGTACGTATTTCCGAAATTTTAGCACAAAGACAAAGCATATATAAAGGAAACGATGTGCATAACCTATCGGCTATTGTGATCGATGTGCCTACCGGGGAAGTACTTGCTTATATCGGAAATGTACAGGGGGCTGGTGCCGAACACGGCGAAGATGTTGATATATTGATGGCCAGCAGAAGTACTGGTAGTATTTTGAAGCCTTATTTATATGCTTGCAGCCTGCAAAGTGGCGATATACTCCCCCAGGCCCTACTCCACGATATTCCAACGCAATTTGGGGGCTACAAACCCGAAAACTATAAGGAAACGTATGATGGTGCTGTTCATGCCCAAAATGCGCTCATCCGCTCGCTCAATGTGCCTTTTGTACACCTGCTTCGAGCGCATGGTTTGGAAAAATTTCATTACGAACTCCGCCAATTGGGGTTATCTACGGTCAATAAACCGCCCTCGCATTACGGCCTTTCGCTGATTTTGGGTGGTGCGGAAGGCAATTTGGCCGAAATCACCAATGTATATGCGGGTATGGCGCGCCGCTTGGGTGCTTTTTACCGTCGCAACGGGCGTGTCAGTGAGCGCGATTTTCGGCCTTATTCATTAGCAGTTCAAAAAAACGCCCTTCGTGAAAACTTAACCACGCAAGGTACTGGACTTTCGGCAGGTGCCATTTGGCATACTTTTCAAGCGATGTTGGAGGTAGAACGCCCCAATAGTTCGGGAGACTGGGAAATGTTCCGTTCGAGCCGCCGGATTGCTTGGAAAACGGGTACCAGTTTTGGTTTCCGAGACGCGTGGGCAGTAGGGGTGAATGCGCGTTACGCCGTAGG
>JAAFHO010000627.1 GCA_013297575.1 Chitinophagales bacterium | reverse complement strand
GTGCTTGAAAGAAATCTTTGACAAGTGGCAGGTCTTCTTTAGTGACTTGTTTGGCTGCCCGATTCAGCAATAAACCTCCAAAAATTCCTACACCTGCCGTAAAGCGTACTTTGTGGCCTACCGATATAGTAGGTGTAACACAAAGATGGAGGTACTTGAAATTGGGTAAATGCTTATATTCCGTTGAATTAAAATTAGGACTTTGTGGGCTGCTAGGGTATTTTGCAAATATCCATTTGGCTGTTATTCCTTGCGGGTGTCCTCCGCCAAATGGGAATGTGTACATTTCCAAGGCTTTGCGTTCGCGGTACGACAAACTACTTTCTAGGCTAAACCATTTCCGCACTGCTAAGGCTGTTCCCAATTCAAATACTGGGCCATATTTCCAAGTGTTTTGATCTCGCCAAGAACCATCAATAGTCGTATAATTGGCATTTTCTACGGCAGATCTAAAAAAATAGGACATGTGCTGCGCAGAGATAGCGTTGATGAATGCTAAAAGAATAATTGTTAAAATTAATATTTTCATGTAATTTATTGTTTTAAAACAACTCCTTTTTATTGAAGTGCAAAACTAGATGTGCCACAAATCAAGCCTTTTCGTGATCTCCAATTTCATTGCGCAGGGAGTAGCCAAAAATACGCTCAATTTTTGCTTAGGAATGAGATTCAAATAAAGGTACAGATTTGGCGGCTTCATTTTGCCCCTCTCTTCGTTATTCATCGGTTATTTAGCACCACTAAACGCCCTCTTCATGCCTTGATAGTGACAAAATCATCTCCCCAAATTTGTACCTTTATTTAAATCTCATTCCTTAGAAAAATTTAAGATTGCAAATATAACGTTTTTTGAGTTGGTAAGTATTATACATTATGCAGTTGAACTATAAAATTATCATTTGGTTAATCTCCTTATTTTTTTTCCCAAATCTAACAACCCACCAATTCTTCTTATTTTTGCCCCAGCAACCCACGAATTGCAGACATTTATGATAAAAATAGCCTACTCCCCTATTTATCAATACGAATTACCGGATGGCCATCGCTTTCCGATGGTAAAATACGAATTAATTCGGGAGCAATTGTTGTACGAAGGCACGGCACAGGAAAGTAATTTTTTTCATCCCGATCGGTTGTCGGAATCAGTGGCTTTAATGACGCACGACAAAGCATATTGGGACAAATTAATCGACCTCACGCTTACCCGTTCTGAGGAGCGCGCTATTGGTTTTCCGATCAATAAAAAATTTATTGAACGCGGGCGGCATATCTCATCTGGCACCGTTCAATGTATGGAATACGCCCAGCAATATGGTATTGCGATGAATGTGGCTGGTGGTACGCACCATGCTTTTAGTGATCGTGGGGAAGGTTTTTGTTGTTTGAACGACCAAGCGGTTGCGGCCAATTATTTGCTATCGAAAACACCCAACCGGAGGATACTTATTATAGATTTAGATGTGCACCAAGGCAATGGCACAGCGGCTATTTTTGCAGGAGAAGACCGTGTTTTTACGTTTTCTATGCACGGCGAAAAGAATTATCCACTGCGTAAAGAAATATCAGACCTCGATATTGCGCTGCCCGATCATACCGATGATGGTACTTATTTGCGTATTTTAAAGGAGCAATTGCCGTTTTTGTACGAGCATTTTAAACCTGATTTTGTATTTTATCAAAGTGGTGTGGATGTGTTGGCTACCGACAAACTGGGCAAACTTAGTCTGTCGAGGCAAGGTTGTCGCGAGCGAGATCGTATCGTTTTGGAATGGTGTAAGCAGTACCAATTACCTGTTGTGGTGTGTATGGGCGGTGGTTATTCTCCCAAAATTTCGGATATTGTAGAGGCACATGCTAATACTTTTAGGACTGCTTTTGAAATATTTGAGTGAGTTTACCCTTCCAATTCCGTTAAACACGCCTTTAATGTAATAATGTGTTTGCCATACAAATACTCCATCCACATTTTAAATCCTACCGACGCGGCCAAAGAGGAGAACAACATTAATAAAGCAAAAAAGTACCACGGTCGATTATAAAAAGCATTGGTATCGATATGCTCGACGCAACCTAAAAACCAGATGACGGATAGAAAAAAAGCGGGAGACAAAAGAATGCCTAACCATATAATTATCATGGATGCTTGCTCCCAATGCGCAACCATTCTTTGCAGCGAATGTATCAATTTGGAGTCTGGCGCAACTACCTTATTGAGTACATGGAGTAACGAGTAATAAAAGAATAAATAGGGTACAAAAATCAACACCACCATTTGACACAGCGCGTAGTACATACCGTTGTTTTTGGCTTTAAAACAAGATAAAACCCCGATGGTAAGTGCCATGGTTATGATATTGATAATGAGGTCTTTACGCAAGTTTTTGCGCAACGTGTCATATACATCTTTTGCTTTTTGTGCTATGATTTGGTAAAATTCGGCGGTATTTATTTGTGGATCTGCACCTTGCGCCGTATTCCATACCGAGCGAAGGTCATCTAATTCATCTTTCATAACTCCAATTGTTGTTGAATAAGTGAGCGTAATTTGTCGCGCAACCGATGCGTTTTCACCCTTAAATGAGCGGCGGTAAGACCCGTAATTTGAGCCATTTCGTCGTAAGAGTGGTCTTCCAGCATCAATAAGGCGAGCGATTTTTCTACGGGGGATAATTGTTCCAATGCGGCGTATAAACGGTGTACTTCATTCGATACCTCTGGGGCGGAATAATCGGGAATTTGATAAACATGATCCGTCAAATCATCGGTGGATAATACGCGCCGCCGCAGTCCCGAAATGGCTACATTCAAGGCGATACGGTACATCCACGTACTGATTTTACATTTGTGCTGAAAAGACGGCCAAGCACGCCACAATTGCACGACAATATCCTGGAAAAGATCGCGCCGTGCCTCGGTAGTGCGGGCATAAATCCTGCACACCTTATGCACCACACCTTGGTGGGTTTCCAGTACCGCTACAAATGCGGCTTCGTCCGATGTCTTTTGTTTTGACAAGTTGCGTTTGTGTTTGAATTATTGGTCGCAATGCAATTAAAAACATTACATTGAAGGGTAAATTTTTAATTGATCTCGTTTTTATAAAGGAAGCAGCACGCACATACTTCCATTGCAACAAAGGTCGTACTTTTGTCACAAAGATATGAATCCCACCATTTTAGGCATCAGACACCACGGAACCGGCTCTACCCGCCGCGTCCTCGAACGGCTGCACGAATTGCGCCCTGATTTGGTATTGGTAGAAGGCCCTCCTGAGTTTGATACGATCTTAAAATGGGCAAAACCCGACGAAATGTGCCCTCCGGTGGCCATTTTAGGCTATAATATAGATCAGCCCAAACAAGCATCTTTTTATCCTTTTGCCGATTATTCACCTGAATGGCAGGCGATGTTGTACGCCAATACCCACAACGTACCTGTTCAAATGATCGATTTACCGCTTCAATTGACGATGGAAATCGCCGCTTCTTTGGAGGCTAGCCAATCGCGCGGTGTTGGCAAAGACCCCATGTCGCACCTTGCAGCAATTGAAGGTTTTAGTAATAGCGAGATTTGGTGGGAACACCGTTTTGAATCCGACCGATCTGATATTGATGCCGCCACTTATTTTGAAGCGGTAATGACTACCATGCAAGCGTTGCGC
>JAAFHO010000629.1 GCA_013297575.1 Chitinophagales bacterium | reverse complement strand
AAGTTCAAATGCTCCATAAACAGGTACACATACAAAGGTAATACTGTCATTCCAATGTACGAAACATGTCTGATTGATATTGTTGTCATATACTCCCTTTAATTCAACACTTTCCCACTCAAAAGACGCAATTTCTATCGAATCAGAATTGTTTACTTGTAAAAAATATTTATGGTCTGATCCTGTCGAATCATATTTATGGGCATTTTCAACCTCGTACTTATATATTGATAGTGAATACTGAAGTTCTTGGCTGATCTTGAAGTCTTTTTTGTCTAAACGAACCCTATTTGGAGTAGGCAATGTATTTTTTTTACTTTTTATTAATTGTGTTGAGGATCTGTTCGTTTCTTTGGGGTTCATACATGATATGCATAGAAGAAAAAATATCAACAATTTATTCATTTTCAATTCATTGGCTTATTATTTCAATTAGGTAGTCCAAATATTTAAAATCACTAAGATCACCCCATTTATTTTCTTCTTTGAATTTTGTGGCCGTAGCAATAAATTTGCTTCTATCCGTCCATCCTTCTAAATTATTTCTATCTAGCGTTATAAAGTTAAACTTGTATAAGGCTTCTTGTTCATCCGAAGTTAGCAAATCAATAAAAATATAATCTTCAAAATTTTTAATTATGTTTTTACCTACAATGCAAATTCTATTCTCTCGATGTGTGCTAAAAAAAAATTGATCTGCAAATTTTATAGCTCTATTGCCTAATGGATGCTCTTTCAAACACTCAAGATGAAAAACTGAATCATTAAATGGATAAAATGGATCTAGAGTATTAGAAATAAATGCTTGAAAAGCAAATAAATGCGCAATATCATCCATCTCCTTTTGACATAAAGGACATTTTTGATTTGCAAAAAATAAAGCCATAAAATATTTAATTTTGATTTAACTATCCAGCAGGTTAAACTTGTTGATCTCGATCCAATCGAATGCGAGACGATAGAATAGATTTATGCCACAGGGCGATTGGCCTCCTCTAAGTAGATCAACAAGGGGTCTTGTTTACGCCGTCGCAAAACCAGTATGTGGGCGTTTGTAGGGTGCTTGAAAGGCAAGCACAATATCTGCCGTACTTACACCAGCGGCGATCAATTCATCGGCGATACCCTCCTCTGTCCAGTCCTGTTGAATCCATATTTTACCGTTTTTTATATCAACATGCAGCAAACATCCATGTATTCGTTGCATATCATGCCAGCCAATATCCATTAGATAATAATGACCATTTGCATCATCTGAAACCATCTGAGTTTCGTATTCTTGATATCCTTCTGGCTGCTCATCGCGATGGTAACGCTGGAAGACAGATTTAATAATTGACTGAAATTTGGTTATTTTATCCATTGTATAATTGTATTTGAAACTGGAGAAAAAACTAATATTTTTAGGTTTTCTTCTTCTATGGCTTCCTGACCAAAAGGTTCGGCAAAGAAAATTAGCCATGTATCTTCAGGAACAGCCAATAACAACACTCGGTCGCTGTCTTGCTTCCGCAACACTCGGAGATAATTACGATATTGGCCAAGTGCTTCATGGAAGTCGTGGATGATCGACTTAGAAAGAAAACTTTTGACTTCAACGAGTATCTTTTCAGGTCCACGTTCTGCAGCAATCATTTTTTCAGCCCCCAAATCAATCTCCATCCTTACACCTCTATACCTGAGAGCATAAGGATCATGGGAAATGATCCATCCGTCTTTTTCTAAAGCTTCACGAACATTGTTATGATAAAAGTCTTTTGCCATAATGAATGCAAAGTTACAGTCTTATATTTATATCACGGCTTGTTTTTTGTAACAAATAGATCTGGTTATTTTTCTTTTTTAATGCTGCCTCCACTATTTTGGCAATAAAATGCTTTAACCCACTAAAGCGAGGTTCATCATAATGAAAGTTAGATTGCAGTACGCTTTTTGCTACACTAAAAACATATGCGCGAGGGCAGTTTTAAAGCCCTAAAAACCCTCTCACTATACGTCGATAAAGAATTTTCATCGAAAAACTAGTTGGTATTGCATTTTTTACAGACTTTTGATGCAAACTGATGGTACAAGGAATGACCAAACAGCAACTTACGGTTTGCTCGTTCCTAAACAACCTATTTGTGTAACATAACCATAACTCATCCATGCTCAGAATTGCTCACTTATTTTTACATTGTATTCTTATTCTTTTACTGACCCAAAGCCTAAATGCTCAATCCCAACCAGAGGCATTGAAGAACATCAATATCCGATCTATTGGCCCTGCTGCCATGTCGGGTCGTATCACCACCATCACTACCGACCCAAACGATGCTAATATCATCTATGCTGGTGCTGCTTCGGGCGGGGTTTGGCGGAGTAAAAGCGGCGGTACCAATTGGGAGCCTATTTTTGATAAAGCACCTACTCAAAGTGTTGGTGCTATGGCGATTAACCCTAAAAATCCAAGCGAAATTTGGGTAGGAACGGGCGAAGGCAATCCGCGCAATTCACAAAATTTTGGCGCAGGTATTTTTAGATCCCTCGACGGCGGTAAAAACTGGGTTTGTATGGGTTTGCAAAAAACAAAAACCATACACCGGATCATTATCCACCGCGATAACCCACAGATAATTTGGGCGGCATCACTTGGTTCGGCTACTGGCCCGAACGATGATCGCGGCGTATTTAAAACAACCGATGGCGGCACTACTTGGCGTAAAGTATTGTTTGTCAATGATTTGACAGGTTGCGCCGATATGGTAACTGATCCTTCCAACCCCAACAAATTGGTAGCTGCTATGTGGGAGTACCGCCGCTGGCCTTGGTTTTTCAAAAGCGGCGGCAAAGGCTCCGGCCTCTATGTTTCTTTTGATGGTGGCGAAAATTGGGAGCGCAGAACAGAAAAAGACGGTCTGCCCGAAGGCGAATTAGGACGTATGGGTGTAGCCATTGCTCGCAGCAACCCGAATACGCTTTATGCACTGGTAGAAGCCAAGGATAATGCCCTTTATAAAAGCACCGATGGTGGTTTTAAATGGCGCAAAATGGCCGATAAAGGACAAGGTGATCGCCCATTTTATTACAGTGAAGTGTTTGTGGATCCTACCGACGAGAACACCCTTTACTCGGTGTATTCTCAGATTTCAAAATCCATTGATGGTGGTAAATCCTTCGACAACTGGGTAAATTATTGGAAAATACACCCCGATCACCATGCTTTTTGGATCAATCCCAACAATAGTAAACATATTATTGACGGCAACGATGGCGGCTTGAACATCACGCTCGATGGCGGCGAGACTTGGCGTTATGCGGATAATATTCCCGTTGGACAGTTTTATCATATCAATATCGACAACCAAATACCGTTCAATATTTACGGCGGTTTGCAAGATAACGGCTCATGGGTAGGCCCATCGTCTATTTGGAACAGCGGCGGTTTGCGCAACAGTGCATGGCAGGAAGTTTATTTCGGTGATGGTTTTGATATTTTCCCACAGCGCGATGATCCACGGTATGTTTTTGCGATGTCGCAAGGTGGCGAATTGGGTTTAGTGGATCGAAATACGGGTAAAACACGCTATATCAAGCCATTACACCCCGAAGCAAAGGAGTTGCGTTGGAATTGGAACGCTGGTATTGCCCAAGATCCAATTCCAACGCAAC
>JAAFHO010000625.1 GCA_013297575.1 Chitinophagales bacterium | reverse complement strand
TGCTTCGGGGTCAAACCGTACATCATAGTTTATAGAACCTAATCCTCCATTGCCGCCCAGTTCGGCAAAAATCACGTGGGCGCGTTGGGCAAAACAAGTACCCGCCACGAATAGGCAAAAGCCTACAAGTAGAATGTTCTTCATGCTGTAAAAGTGTTGTATATTAGCGTTAAATACTGTTATAGAACGTAAATAGTAGTGATTTTGAAATCCAAATACAAATCCCGCCACAAAGATAATAGTGAAATTTTCCGAAAACCAAGCATTTTTTTCCACGATTCGTGGAATTATGCAATAAAAATTTCCACGAATCGTGGAAAATTTGTTAACGCAGGTAGTTTGCAGCCTTGTTTTTGTTAATAAAATGTAAACTCAAAAATAGGCGTAAAAAATAAGTTACTTTTGTACCCTTAACTTTTGTGTTCCATCCACGAAGCATTGTACTCAAAAATGGGACTTTTATCCCGTCAATAATCCGTATATAATTCTGAAATATGCTCGAAACTACAACAAAACTTCAAAGACAAGTATTCGCCCTTATCGAGAAAAAACACCCACTCGGCAAAAAATGGCTCTTGGATTATATGGAGTGGTCGGGCCTCAAAAAATCGGCGGCTTACAACCACCGCAACGGCTCTACGGCCATGACCGCCGATGATGTACTGCGGCTGATGAGTCGTTATCAAGTCCATTGGAACGATTTATTCCCAAAGGCCGAAAACGGTACTATTTCGATGCAATTTTCAGCCGCCACTAAAAAGCCAAGTGGCCCATTGGAATTTATGCAGGGGTTACAGGCGCACCTCCGGCAATTGTCACAAGCCAAAATATCGCGTATTTGTTTTTTCTCCAACGATATTCCGCTCTTTTATTTTTTTGAATTTCCGCTGCTCACTGCTTTTAAGTTTTATTATTGGGATCATGCAGTTTGGGGCAATACAAACCCCGAAAAAGAACCTTTTGACCAAAAATGGATCGAAAAACCGGAAATACAGCAAGCATTACATATTGCAAAAGACCTCCTAAGGACGTATCAAACCATTCCACGAACCGAGTTTTGGTCGCCCGATATGTTTAAAATAATCATACAGGTGATCCTAAAAGTAGAACGCGACCAATATATTGCGACATCCTCGGTGAGCGGAAATATTCGGAATGAGGTACTTTTGTTACAGGATTATGTATTCAATATGGCAAATACCATCGATCAAAGGGCATTCCCGTTACACGAAATACGATGCAATACGTCGATCTATGGCAATAATACTCTTTTGGCCATTACAGAACAAGGTAATCACGTGTTTACTACGTTTGAAAACCCTAATATTGTGTATTTTAACAACGAGGCGATGGGCAATTATACCGAGGCTTGGTTCCTCAATACCCGCAAGCACTCCGAAGCCATGAATGTAGGATCAGATACGGTAAGGCGTTCTTTTTTTGCAAAAGTAAAAGATGATGTGGCGGCTTGTGAACAGGCGGTGATGCGGCTTGTTTGATTTTTTAACAAATACAATACTAACAACAATGAAATACCTCTTTTTTTTCTTATTCCTGCTCGGTACAATAGCCCCAATTGCGGCACAAACCGACGCACCAGTAGTTACCACTAAAAAGTTGAAAGTAGTTTTTCAACTCACCAGTGGCGATACTTTAGCGCAAAAGGCATTGGCCAAACAAATCCACAATTTTTTGACTGCCGCCCCCAATGCTCGTATTGAAGTCGTTTGTCACAACAACGGCATTTCATTCCTTCAAATAGCATCGACCAAACAGGCCGATAAAATAAAGGATCTCAAGGCCAAAGGTGTCGATTTTGTGGCCTGTGAAAACACCATGCGCGAACGCAAAATAAAACGCGAGGAACTCCTGCCCGAATGCCGTACCGTACCCGCCGGAGTGGTGGAAGTCGTGTTAAAACAGGATAAAGGCTGGGCATATATCAAAGCAGGCTTGTAATAAAACCCAATAATATTACCAGTACAAAAATAGCTACCGCTGGTTACATATCCAAAAACTGCCGTACCTTTGTACGATGAATCAACCACGTCCTCTAAAAATTTATAATAGCCTTAGCGGCAAAAAAGAAATATTTACCCCAATAACACCCGGATACGTAGGCATGTACGTCTGCGGTCCTACGGTGTATAGCGATGTGCATTTGGGTAATTGCCGCACTTTTACCAGTTTTGATGTTATTTACCGCTACTTACTCCACTTGGGTTATAAAGTGCGGTATGTGCGTAATATTACCGATGTAGGTCACCTCACCGATGATGGTGAAGACCGCATGGCCAAAGGTGCTAAAGTAGCGCAATTGGAACCGATGGAAGTAGCACAGCGCTATACGGTCGGTTTTCGCGACATGATGCGCATTTTCAATACGTTACCGCCTAGTATTGAACCGATTGCAACGGGTCATATTCCAGAGCAAATTGCGATGGTACAACAAATCCTCGACAATGGACTGGGCTACGAAAGCAATGGTTCGGTGTATTTTAATGTACCCAAATTTGCGGAGCAATACAAAGATGTATATGGCTCGGTGAGCGGTCGTATCCTCGATGATCTGTATAACGAGACCCGCGAGTTGAAAAGCCAGGAAGAAAAGCGGCATCCCGCCGATTTTGCGATCTGGATGAAAGCCCGCCCCGAAGATCTGATGATTTGGGAAAGTCCTTGGAGTACGGGTTTCCCAGGCTGGCACTTGGAATGCTCGGCCATGAGTACCAAATACCTTGGTAAAAATTTTGATATACACGGCGGCGGTAACGATTTGAAGTTTCCTCACCACGAAAACGAAGTAGCACAAAACCACGGTGCTTGCGGATGCCATCCGGCTAACTATTGGTTACACACCAATATGTTGCTACTGAACAGCAAAAAAATGTCCAAATCTGATGGCAATACCATCACACCGGAACAGTTGTTTACTGGCGACAGCCCATTCGTTTCCAAGTCCTATTCCCCAATGGCCTTGCGCTTCTTTATGCTGCAAGCCCATTACCGTTCTACACTCGATATCACCGACGATGCGCTGTTGGCTGCCGAAAAAGGCTACCGCAAAGTGATGGAAACCAACAAATTACTCCAAAATATGCCGATAACTGCGGTCTCTTCCAGCACCGAAACGGATACCGACCGCGCTATACTCGCGTGTATCGAAAGTGCTTTTGAGGGCATGGACGATGATTTCAATACGGCCATTGCCATTGCATCGGTGAATGATTTGGGGACTTATATCCACAAATTGGCCAATCAACAATTGGATGGTTCAGAAATATCTCCTTGGGTGCTAGAACGTGCCAAAGCGGCCATCAACGACTTGATTATCAATGTTTTTGGTCTTACCGACGATACTGCTTCTGGCGGCGACGACAAGGCTATTAACGGTTTAATGGATTTAGTACTCCAGCTCCGCGCCAATGCCCGCACGAATAAAGATTGGGGCACTAGCGATCAAATTCGCGATGCGCTAAACGCTGCTGGTATTGTCGTAAAGGACGGAAAAGAAGGCAGCACTTGGAGTATTGGTGCTTAAATAACCCGAAGTACAATGCATATCCGTCCAGTTGAACTTGCCGACCACGAAGCCATTTGGTCAATTTTTCAGGAGGTCATACAAGCGGGTGATTCGTTTGTTTTTGAACCAGATACGCCTAAGGAGGATTTTTACAAGCACTGGCTTGC
>JAAFHO010000624.1 GCA_013297575.1 Chitinophagales bacterium | reverse complement strand
GAGGATGCGGTGCAATTTATCGCCGAAAAAGCATTGGAATACAAACTAGGTGCGCGTGGTCTACGCTCTCTTTGCGAAGCCATCCTCACCGATGCTATGTTTGATCCCAAAATGGAAGGTGCCACAGAACGTAAATTAGTGATTGATCGCCCTTATGCAGAAGAAAAACTAAGTAAGTCTAGAATTTCTAAATTACGCGCTTAAATTGCGTCGCACGACGGACAATTCTGCAATACAAATAGCGGACAGTGTTACAAAAGTGTTATTTTTGCAACAAAATTCGTCTCTAGCTTGTTTTTAACCTTATTCAATAAAATATTAAATTTTTCATACAATGGCATTGCAAATTTCAGATGCATCTTTTGAAACAGATGTACTTAACAGCGATAAACTGACAATAGTTGATTTTTGGGCAGAATGGTGTGGTCCATGCAAAATGATGAATCCAATTTTGGATGAACTTACTACTGAATACGATGGTAAAGTGGTTATCGCCAAAATGAACGTAGATGATAATTCAGAAACACCCACTAATTTCAATATTCGTGGTATTCCGACTTTTATCCTATTCAAAGAGGGCAAAGAAATTGCTCGTATCGTAGGTGCACAAACAAAGGCAGTAATGAAAGGACAAATTGATGCGCATATCGGCGTGGCAGTTTAACCAATTTTGAACTAATTAAAAAGACCTGTTAACGTTTATCGTTGACAGGTCTTTTTTTATTTACGCTTCCAATACCGCTATTTCCACCGCACAATATTGTACAGTCTTGATCACCCCATCTACCTCCACAGGCGATGTGTTGGACTCTACACGTAGAATATGGTCACAGTCCTCTAAATCAAAAGTGACGCGATAATTTGGGAATTTACGATACAATTGGCCTGAAATCTGTTCTGCCGTTGGCAGATCTTCGATATTTGTTTTGAATACTTCTACCATAATTAATATTCTAATATTTTTTTCATTTCGCCCATAATCGCTTGCCAATTTTGCTCAGAATGGGCTAGTTTTTCTTCATCGGGCAATTTGTTTTGTGTAATGGTAAGCGTACAAACACCATCTTGCTCCAGCAAAACATAACTAATTTGGGCGTAATTTTCAGGCAAGTCGGCCAATCCACTAAACGAACTCAAATAATCAAAACTCATACGTTGCTGGGGGACAAACTCTAATATGACTCCTTTATCTTCGTAGGGCGTTCCGTCCCATTCACCACGAAAATAAATAGGGCTGCCCACCTGCCAATCAGTGACTAAATCGGTGCCAAAAAAATATTGTTTGACCATAGCAGGCGAGGTAAGTGCTTCCCATACTGCCGCTGTAGGCGCATGTATTTGGATTTGTGTCGTTAGTGTAAGGCTCATAATATTGAATATCGTTAAGGTGTTTATAAGTTGTTTTAAAATCAAATACAAAAGTAGGAGGTATTACTGACAGCATTATGTCAGTGCCAAATCATTATTTTTCACATGCTGTAAAATAAGTATTTAGTAGGGTTGGTGGCATTGGTTTGCATCTCCCCAAAACAATATCAAGCAAAAGACGTTAAGTATTGGTATGAAATTGTCGATTTCCATCTTAACCATATATACTTTGATTTTTGCTTTTACAGCAATGTCTCCAGTATCTGTTTTTGCCTGTGGTAAAAGCAGTGGTTGTGGTAAAAAGGAAACCTGCGAAAATACAACTAGCAAAAAAAGTTGTTGCTCAGCAGAAAAAGAACAGGCACAACCTTGTGGCGACGAAAGAGATTGTGCGGGCGATTGCGGTGATAAAGGTTGCCAATGCGCTGCTTCATTTTCCCATGCACAATTATTCATACAGTTAGTGGAAAACCTATTATCTCCTATTGCTTTCCTTCCTAAAAAAGCGACTTGGTACTATCTTAATAAAATACCAAACGCTGTTTATCTTTCCATTTGGCTACCACCCAAAATAAACGGTTAAACTTCCTGACAGCCATAGGTCTGTCCAAGCGAAAGCGTATTTCTTTCGCTATATTTCCTTTTTCATTTGCTTTAATGGCTCTAATTATCACGACCAAGTATCAAATACTATGGTGTATCATGCGCTTATCCCAAACTTTGGATAAGGACATCGGATAGGTCACTAGCCTTGAAAAGTAATTTTCACACCAGAGATTATACGAAATTAATTTCGCATAATATTTACTTATAATTTTTAAAATAATGAGATTCAATATAAATATCGCAATACCATTCATTGTATTGCTCATCGGTACAAATTGTACTGCACAAATCAAAAACGCTAAAACAGAAACTGTTAAAATCTATGGCAATTGCGGTATGTGCGAGAAAACCATCGAAACCGCAGCATTCCAAAAAGGTACGGCAAAGGTGGATTGGGACCAAAACACCAAAATGGCACAAATCACTTTTGATTCCAGCAAAACCAATATCGAGGAGGTGCTCCAACGGATTGCTTTATCGGGCTATGATAGCGATCAATTTACCGCTCCCGATGAGGTGTACAACAACCTGCACAGCTGCTGCCAATATGAGCGTCCGACTAAAACTGTAGCAACGATCAACCCTATATCTACGGTGGCTGTTGAAAAATCTACGGTAGAAGTTGTTGTTGAACCATCAGATACTGATGCCTTGAAAGCACAACTTGGACAGGTTTTGAACGCCTATTATGCGGTAAAAAATGCATTGGTAGCCGATGATAGCAAATCTGCTCATTCAAAAGCAAAGGCGTTAGTTACGGCACTTAGCAATGTAAAAATGGCAAGTTTCAGTAAAGAGCAGCAGGAAATTTATACGCCTCTTGCTGAAAAAATTAGACTGTATGCCACAAAAATTTCAGAAACAAACGATATTGAGCAGCAGCGCGACCATTTTTATGCACTTTTCGATCCTATTTTTACAGTAGTCAAAACCTTCAACGTCAACACTGAGCCCGCTTATCAGCAGTTTTGTCCGATGGCGAGAGACGGGAAAGGCGCAAATTGGTTGAGTAAAGAGAAGGCAATAAAAAATCCGTACTACGGTAAATCAATGCTTACTTGTGGTAAAGTGACTGTAACGCTTTAATAATGCCCCACAGTTTGTAGTGTTTTAAAAAAACTTTTTTACAATGACACATACTTATCAAGTTTCAAATATCACTTGTGGCGGTTGCATAGCGAAAGTGAAGGGGCTGCTCGAAAAATTGCCCGACGTGACCGCGGTTTCGGTTGACCTTGAGGGGCAAACCCAAATCACAATGAGCCGCCATATTGCCACTGCCGATTTACAGGCGGCCTTGGTGGACTATCCAAAATATCAATTATCTGAAAAATCGGTGGTGATGCCCATGAAACCTGCAGTGGTGATCGATGGAGACGAGGTACGTGGTTTTTTCGAGACCTACAAACCGATTTTATTGATATTGGGTTATATCCTTTTGGTTACGATGGCGGTTCAATTTAGTCGCCCAAGTTTTGACTGGATGCAATGGATGCAACATTTTATGGCGGGTTTCTTTTTGATTTTTTCCTTTTTTAAATTGCTCAATTTAAAGGGATTTGCAGAGAGTTATGCGATGTACGACGTTTTGGCCAAAAAAATCCCTACTTGGGGGTACGTTTATGCTTTTGTAGAATTAGGTTTAGGTATTGCCTATCTTGTTGGTTATAAACCATTTATGACAAATGCGATTACCATCGTTGTAATGTCGATTAGTATCGTT
>JAAFHO010000623.1 GCA_013297575.1 Chitinophagales bacterium | reverse complement strand
TAGTGCACAGGCAGCCAATACCGGACTGAGTAAAATTGTCATGTTTTTTGACCCAGGTGTAGAAACCAGCGGTGACACTTATTATTTCGATAATGTGTGTGCCGTGCCGAGTTCGTGCGTGGGAGCTGTGTCCAATCCTGTATTTTTGGATGATTTTGAATGTAACCGCACCGCGACTTATGGCGGCGGTTGGGATAGCCTAAGTGTGGTGAAAAACCCAGTTATCAATGGCGACAACAACAGTTCAAAAGTAGGTAAATTTAACGATTTCGCTGGCCAATTCACAGAATATGGCGCATTGGTAATCGATTTCCAAAACCCTATTGATTTGGCGGTGAATAACCAGTTCTCACTGCAAGTTTGGGCACCAAAAACGGGTACATTGTTGTTGAAAATCGAGGGAGGCGTTTCTAATAAAGAATTCCCTATTCAAGTAACAGAAATCAACAAATGGGTCACTTATACCGCCGATTTCAGTACAGAACAAGGCGAAGGCCACCGCAAATTGGTCGTTTTCTTTAATGCAGGTGTAAATGGCGAACCGGGCGAGGTGTATTATATCGACAATATCAAACTTGCGCCACCTACCACAGCACCACCGCTCGAAGATTTCCAAGGTGGTGTCCACTTGGGCTGGCAGGCATTGGATCAAAATGAAACATTGCATGGTATATTTACGGGGCCAACACCCAATCCAAATCCGAATAGCGTTAACAATTCTACAGAAGTAGGTTGTTACTCAAAAGGTGTTTCCGGATTTTCTACTTTGCAGGCCATTTCCTTGACTAATTTAGATTTATCTGCATTTGGACAATTCAACCTCGATGTATTAAGTCCTGCCAGCGGCGGATCAGTACGTTTGCAACTTTCTTCTCCTACACAAGGAAATAAAGAAGCGGATGCCACCGTAACCACTCCTGGAGCATGGGAAACATTGAGTTTCGATTTCTCTGCGTTCTCTGCGGTGACCGATTTTTCAGAAATACGCATTTTGTTTAACCCAGGCACAGCAGCCAATGGCCAATCTTGGTGTTTGGACAACCTCCGCCAAACGGCTTTAACCATCGATCCATGCGCTGGAGTAGTTGCAATACCTAATATTATCGACGATTACGAGTGCCAACGCAATTATACGCAAGTGTTTTATGGTGCTTCCGATTTGAAAGTGGTAAATAACCCATACCTCACCCCTGATAATGGTTCGCTTAAAGTGGGCGAATACAAAGACCCCGCTGGTGCTGGCACAGAATATGCTGGTATCGGTATTGAGTTCCCTGCGCCTGTTGACCTCACTTTGTACAACCATTTAGTGCTTCAAGTATATGCGCCTACTGCCAATATTCCTATTTTATTCAAATTGGAAGGCGGCCAGCAAGTAGAAATTTTTGATACGCTAAAAACGGCAAATACTTGGTACAAGTTTGATATTGATTTTAGTGGAGCATTGGGCAAAGGCAACACCAAATTGGTGATGTTCATCAATGTGGCCAGCGCAGTAGGTGGCGGTACTTATTATATCGACAATGTAAAATGGCAACGTGCAGGTTATAACGGTTGTGTAGTAGATAACCAAACACCTGGCTTGGTCGAAAAATGGAGTTATTTTGCTAATGGCTACCTTGAGGCTACTTACGCATTCGAAATCATCAATAATCCAAACCCTTCTGGCATCAATACCTCTGCTAAAGTAGGTAAGTTTGTGAAAGCCAAAGATGCACTCCCATTTGCGGGTATGTATAGCAATCCGAATTTGGAAGCACCTATTGATTGGAAAGGTTTGAAGCAAATGAAAGCGAAAGTACACATGGATCATATTGGTAATTTTGCACTAAAAGTTGAAGGTTCTGCAACAGGAGCACCTCCAATCGAACTCAAAGTACCCAATACAAAAACCAACGAATGGGAAGAACTCACTTTCGATTTCTCCGCGGCACCCGATAATGGCGAATACCAACGCCTTACATTGTTCTTCGACCTTACTATTGATGCTACAGGCACCGATGTTACTTCTTATTTCGATGATATTGTGATAGGTGCAGGTGCTTGCGGTTCCAGCAGCGTGTTTACGCCTGCTATTGCGACCATGCGTATCCTTCCAAATCCAGCAACGGACAAACTTTGGGTAGAACACGTAGAAGGTGTGAGCCGTATGGAAGTGTATAATTCATTGGGTCAACGGGTTTCTTCGCTGTATATCACCAACGAAATCCGTACGGATATTGATGTCGTGCGTATGCCAGCAGGTATGTACCAGATTGCAGCGTACAATACACAAGGACAATTGGTAGGTAATGCCAAATTTATGAAACAATAGTGAATGGAAGGTGTGCTTAACACCGCAATAGAGTTTGTTTGAATGGGGATTTCCCCAATTGAAAATTGAGCGTTGGAGATTGGATATTTTATTAAAAATACAACAATGTTTAGGCATTTGAGTATGGAAATAGATATTCGATTTTCAACGTTCAAGGATCAATTTCCTATGAATAATTAGATCTTCCTGTTTAAAAATTTACATCAATTCTAACCATTAGCACATAGAAAATGTCGTTCAAATTTCGTTTTTTAATAGCACTCTGTTTATTGATAACCAAGCAGTTATCTGCACAAAACTACCGCCCTTCGCCCCAAAACGAGCAACGGGTTAGCGCATTACTCGCCAAAATGACGCTCGACGAAAAAATAGGTCAACTCACCCTCTACACCACCGATTGGGGTTCTACTGGGCCTACCATCCGGGAAGGCTATAAAAACGATATTAGAAGCGGCGCATGTGGCAATTTGTTCAATAGCCATACCGTCGAATTTGTACGCGATCTGCAACGCATTGCGATGGAAGAAACGCGCCTAAAAATCCCTTTGCTCTTTGGTTTTGATGTGATCCATGGGTACAAAACCATTTTCCCCATTCCATTGGGGGAGTCAGCAAGTTGGGACTTGGAGGCCATCGAAAAATCGGCGCATATTGCAGCAGCAGAGGCGAGTGCAGCCGGATTGAACTGGACTTTTGCGCCTATGGTTGATATTACCCGCGACCCTCGTTGGGGCCGTGTGATGGAAGGTGCAGGCGAGGATACTTACCTCGGTTGCCGTATCGCCGAAGCAAGGGTACACGGTATCCAGGGCAAAAAACTAGGCAACACCGATGCCATGCTCGCCTGTGAAAAACACTATGCCGCTTATGGTGCGCCCGTTGCTGGTAGAGATTACAATACGGTGGATATGAGCGAACGTTTTCTCCGCGAATATTACCTGCCGCCATACAAAGCCGCTGTTGAAGCCGGTGCAGCAACAGTGATGACTTCCTTCAACGATTACGATGGTGTACCTGCAACAGGTAATAAATTCCTAGTGGATAATATCTTGCGCAAAGAATGGCTTTTTAAAGGCTTTGTGGTGACCGATTATACCGGAATCAACGAAATGGTGAACCATGGCGTAGTAGCCAATGATGCTGAAGCAGGCGAACTTGCCCTAAATGCTGGTGTCGATATGGATATGCAAGGTGCTGTGTATCAACGTTTTTTAAAAAAATCGGTAGAAGAAGGCCGAATTACAAAAAAACAAATAGACGAGGCGGTTAAACGCGTATTGCGTTTGAAATATGATCTAGGTCTTTTTGATGATCCTTATAAATTTTGTAACGCCGAACGCGAAAAAGCCACTTTACTTAGCACCGAAAACAGGGCCGCCGCTCGT
>JAAFHO010000622.1 GCA_013297575.1 Chitinophagales bacterium | reverse complement strand
CCGAAAATGTACGCGTTTTACTGATGCCGAGCCAATTTAGCAGCGATCACTCGGTGAATGATGCGCGGATATTAGCCCAAAATCTTGGTATTCAATACGATTTAGTGCCTATTCAACCCATGTATGAAGCATTTGAAGCGGCACTGAAAGACCAGTTTTGGGGGCTGCCTTTTAATGTAACAGAAGAAAACATTCAAGCGCGGGTACGCGGTACGCTGCTAATGGCCATGAGCAACAAATACGGTAATATTCTGCTGAATACGACCAATAAAAGCGAAATGGCCGTTGGATATGGCACTTTGTATGGCGATATGTGCGGCGGTATTGCCGTATTGGGCGATGTGTATAAAACGGAAGTCTATGAATTGGCGCGTTATGTCAATAAAGACAAGGAAATTATTCCATTGAATTCCATTGAAAAGCCGCCTAGTGCGGAGTTGCGCCCTGGCCAAAAAGACTCGGATTCACTTCCACCGTATGATATTTTGGACAAATTGCTGTTCCAATACATCGAATGCCGTCAAGGCCCTTCGGAACTCGTTGCTATGGGTTTTGAGGAATCATTGGTAAAACGCGTATTGCGCATGGTGAATATCAACGAATTTAAACGAGAGCAGGCACCACCCGTCATCCGCGTAAGCACTAAAGCCTTTGGGATGGGCAGAAGAATGCCTATTGTGGGTAAATATTTGACTACAAATTGAGATTCAAATATTATAACTTACCTTTGCGCTCCATTTTGAACAACACGCCTCTATTACTCATCAATTATAACTAAGATAAAAAATGTTTTCTATAAATATTTACCTGCGTTTCGCCCTTATTGCAGCCGGCATTGTCGGTGGTATTGCACTTTCCGCGGCTTATGGATTTTGGTACGGTTTCCCATTTATTTTAGTAGGATTATTCCTATTGGCGGGTTATTTGATGCTGGGAACGATTGTTTCTACTAATCAATTACTCGGACAAATGCGTATTGAAGAGGCTGAGCAACGCTTAAATATGACCTATTTCCCCAATTTGCTTTTAGTAGGCTACAAAGGCGTATTTTATATGACTAAAGCCACTATTGCCATGCAGCGCAAAGAATGGGGCCCAGCGGAATCGTTGTTAAAAACAGCCTTAGCAAAAGGATTACCTTCCGATAATGAACGCGGCGGAGCCATGTTGCAATTGATGGTCATTGGTGCCCAAAAAGGCAACCATAATGCAGTACCTGCACAATTAGCAGAAATTAAAAAACTTAATATCACCGATGCTAGCCTTAAAGCACAGATCAAAGAGATCGAAGGACAATTAAAATTAGCAAAAGGCAACCCAATGAACCCTTCCACGATGGCTATGATGGGCGGCAGGAATGGTTTCCGCCCTGGCGGCGGTAGTAGTAAGCGCTCTCGTCCAAGAGTGCGTTAAGCGGATGCTAAATTTTGGGTTATTCGATTCAGTTGATAGCATAACCTTTATGTTTTTCGCGTATCCTACTAAAAAGATATATCATGGCAAAGAAATCAGGCACTGGCGTCATTGTAGGGCGTTTCCAGGTAGTCGAACTCAATAAAGTACATAAAAAGTTGATCGGGCAGGTGGTGAAGCGGCACGAAAAAGTAGCCGTGTTTTTAGGCAGTAACCCAGCACCCAGTGATATGAACCCGATTGATTTACTCTTTCGGCTCGATTTGATCGACGAAGCCTACGGTGAAAAAATAGAAGTTGCAGAAATGCCCGATCTTCCAGATGACCGCATTTGGAGTCAGGAATTGGATCGCCGTATCTTAGAATTGCGTCCTGAAGGTTCTGTAACCATTTATGGTACCCGCGAGGGCTTTACAGAACGTTACTCGGGTCGTTATACTACCGAAATATTGGAAGTATCGGAAGATGAAATGCCCGAACTCCTCGATGCAAAAGACGAGTGGGATGTGCCCAGTTTTCGTGCAGGCATGATGTATGCTGCCATGCGCAGGTTTCCAACCGTTTATCCAACCGTCGATATTGCTGTAATGGATGAGGAAATGGAAAAAGTACTCTTGGCGCGCAAAGAGAATGAAACAAAATACCGCTTCCCAGGTGGTTTTGCTGACCCTTCCGATGATAGTTTTGAAATGTCGGCTATTCGTGAACTTATGGAAGAATGCGGCGATATTGAAGTGGACAACTTGATTTATCTCGGTTCAGCCGCTATTGAAGACTGGCGTTACCGCGATTCGGCGGATGGAATTATTACTCATTTGTACCTGTGTACCCACCAAACTGGCGAACCCGAAGCGCAAGACGATATTGCAGAGGTAAAATGGTTCGATTTTAAGAAAGTACGCGAGGATATGTTTGTTCCCGAGCACAGGATTCTATTTCAGATGTTAAAGGCTTTTTTAGAAGAAATAACGGAATGAGCGGTAAGTTACCCAGAATTGTAGGTTTTGATATAGCGCGTGCTTATGCCATTTTTGGTATGTTTATCGTAAACTTCAATTTTTGCTTTGGTGCATTAGGAGATTCTTCTCCCGCCGGACGGTTTTTGGCACTTTTTGTAGGTAATTCAACCGCCATTTTTATTATTTTAGCAGGTATGGGTGTTTCCCTAATGAGCAATAGGGACAATTATAGTGCTGCCGAAAAGAAAAAATTACGTTCTACTGTACTCAAACGATCTTGGTTTTTATTTGCAATTGGGCTATTATTGTATAATTGGTGGCCCGGCGATATATTACATTTTTACGGGGGGTATATGCACATTGCGGCTTTTTTACTCTTTGTGCCCAAAAAATATTTCCTTTGGGCTGCCGCTATTTGCATTGTTATATATCATATTTTATTGTTCATCATTCCAGTAGAGGCTGGTTGGGACTTGCAAACATACAATTACGTTGATTTTTGGACACCATTGGGTTTCTTGCGGAATACCATTTACAACGGCTGGAATTCTATGTTCCCATGGCTGGCTTATTTCTTATTAGGGATGTGGTTTGGCCGACAGGACTGGCAAAGTAAACGGTTCAAACGCGGCGTGTTTATCACAGGAATGGTGTTTTTTCTTTTGTTCCAATTGCTTCGTATGGTGGCAAAAAATGGGGTGTTCCCTGAGTTTTGGACATTTTACATCATGAGTGAATACATACCACCTTATCTACCATTTATGGTTATTACGGCTGGTTTTGCTTGTATGGTTATTCCTATTTGCATGTATTTGGGAGCGCGCTTTTCCGGTGCTAAATGGACGCAATGGTTGGCCCTAACCGGCCGAATGACGCTTTCCCATTATGTTATCCACCTTACATTGGGCATGGTACTCTTTGCTACTTTATCCGGCAAAACTTATGGCGGCTTATTGGAAGATGAGATGCCTACCGCACCGTTGCATATATTAATCTTTTCGATTTTCTTTTTTGCAATGAGCGTTGTTTTTAGTTTTTTTTGGTCAAAGTGGTTTAAAAATGGTCCATTAGAAAGTATTATGCGCAAAATTTCGGGGTAGATACGATGAAAAGTAAGTACAAGTTTCCATCGTTATTCCCTACTTTTGTCCCTATAATTTTCTAAAACTCGACTATGCAATTGCCCAAACTCGATACCATTATTATTGCAGTGTTCTTCGTCTGTATCGGACTATGGATGCTCTCCAAATGCGGTAACCGCCGATCCGACTATCTTCAGCGTTCCACTCGCGTCGATGATGAACAAGACGAACGACCAGTCCCCCAACCCCCC
>JAAFHO010000621.1 GCA_013297575.1 Chitinophagales bacterium | reverse complement strand
CGACCAAACACCATTGCCGTCGTTCACCATTGATTCGTCCGTGAAATTATTGAAAGAACCTGCAATCTTCATACCTGCTGGATCTACAGTAAGTAGTGCGGCATTAACGCGGAAGGTAACGGGAAATTGCTGAAGCGAAGATGTACCCGACAAAGAGATATCATCCACTTTCCAGTGGTATTCCCAGTTGCCACGCCAGCGGAACTGCAACCATACCTGTGCTTGGTTCGTTGCTTCTGGCAACGGTACTTCAATGGTATCCGCAAGTATTGCATTAGCAGGCAGACCGGCAAATAATGTTTTGTAAACAAAAGTTGTACCATTGGTGCTTATGCCCAATTCAGCAATTGACCCTGCAGCTGCTTTTGCAAACTGCGTAAAAAACCGAGCAGTGATAGCGCTTTTACCTGTACAATTAATTGGTGCACCTACATTAGTTAGTGTAACGTCGTGCGGTTTTGCTTCACCATTTGCATCAGAGTTAAAGAAAAAATAACCTGTGCCTACTGTTGGTGCCACAAAAGCAGGCATATTCGGATTAACAAAACCAGCTAATGGGTCGGTTGACCAATTCCATACTTCTGTACCGGCATTAGTTCCACCAGTTACCCAGTTGGCCGTAGAGGAGGCTTGGTTAGAGAAATCTTCACTCCAAAATACTTGGGCGAAGCTGTTCGTCAAGGAGAATGCCGCAAATAAAGCGATCATTAGCCCTTTAGAAAGTAGCGATTTTAACATAAAAGAAAGGGTAATTAAAAAATAGAAAAAGTTATTGATGATATTCAAAATTCGATGTTTCGATTTTGATAATTCTTGGTTAGTAATAATAGGGCTGTAAAGCAAAGCAGTTGAGGGCAGTATATTTTGCGGTCAAATATCTTGATTATTATTTGGATTGAAGTAATAATCGGTCAAAAAAAACGCGAAATGTCTAAAAAATACATGAGTATTTAAAAAGATCAAAGCAAATCCTTGCCTATATCGCGACGAAAATAGCGGCCTTCAAATTTTATTTTACGGGCATTGCTATAAGATTTTCGGAGTGCCGATGGAATATCTTTACCAAATGATGTTACCGCTATCACGCGCCCTCCGTTGGTTAAAACGCTCCCTTCGCTCATCTTAGTACCTGCATGTAAAATAATACTCCCTTTTGTGGTGTCTAATCCTTCTATGATCTTACCTTTTTCGTATGCACCCGGATAGCCTTTACTCACGAGCATAACAGTAGTAGCTGTTTTTTTATCCTGTTTAATGACTACTCGTTTTAATTTACCCGTAGCACAAGCATGCAACAGTTGAACAAAATCGTTTTTGAGCCTAGGCAATACCACTTCTGTTTCCGGATCACCCATACGGCAATTATATTCAATAACGTACGGTTCGCCATCTACTACAATAAGGCCAAAAAAAACAAAACCAATATAAGGGATTTTTTCTTTCCTCAAACCTTTAATCGTAGGTACAATAATACGATCTTCTACTTTTTGCCACATCAGCGCGTCGGCAAAAGGCACTGGACTTACAGCACCCATACCTCCTGTATTGGGGCCTTTATCGCCTTCGCCAATGCGTTTATAATCTTTTGCTTCTGGTAAAATTTTATAGTTTTTTCCATCGGTGAGAACAAATACACTGAACTCAATACCCGACAAAAAGGCTTCCACTACTACTTTTGCAGACGCATCTCCAAATTTACCACCGAGCATCTCCTTCATTTCCTGCTGCGCCTCGTTGATGCTTTGGCAAATCACAACGCCTTTGCCCGCCGCCAAACCATCGGCTTTGAGTACAATTGGAAGTGCATGTTTGGACAAATAATCCAAACCTTGTTGTAACTGGTCTGTTGAAAACTCTCGGTACGCGGCAGTAGGGATTTGATAACGCCCCATAAATCGCTTAGCCCAAGCCTTACTACCTTCCAATACAGCACCCGCTTGCGACGGGCCAATCAGCAATACTTTGCTCAATTCAGGATCAGCTTGGAAAAAATCCCAAATTCCGAGTACTAAGGGTTCTTCTGGCCCAACAACAACCATCGTAATTTGGTGCTGTAGTACAAATGAACGGATCGCTTGAAAGTCGAGTGGATTGATTGGAACGTTTTCGCCACAATGGGCTGTACCTGCATTGCCCGGTGCGATAAATAGTTGCGCGCAGCGTTTGCTTTTGCTTAATTGAAGGGCAAACGCGTGCTCACGCCCGCCGGCACCAAGTAGTAGTATTTTGTGTATTGTATTAATAGCCATTACGGCACAAATGTAGTGCATTCCATTTAAGTGAAGTAGAAAAAGATACTTGTTAGAGTAAAAATCTACTTACCAAAAAGTAACAAGTTACTATTTACTCGTTCTTTTTCCGATCATAATCCAACTGTTTAAAAAGGCAAGCGGCTTAGAAGAAAGTCCACTTTACTAAGAATACAAATACTACCTCCAAGATAGGAAAATACAGAAAAATGAAATTTTGCCCATTTTGTTACCTTAATAATGGTAGACTAAATGTTAAATTTTATTCAAAAAATAGAAAAAAAATAAAAATTATAGTTCACATTTTTTTTCATAAAATATTGACAACAAATAACTTAGACTTAAATTTTATTTTTTTAATTTTCACAATGATAAAAAAATGTCTTTGTAGGAGTTTGTGATATGCCGCACATTTGTATCATTAAAAGTGGCAGTTAAAGAATTGCCGCAGAAAAATGTTCATGGGATTATACAATTTCAGATAATTTGGGTAGTCTTCTTCAAATAAAGGAGGCTACCCAAATGCTGAAGAAAATTTCAAAAAAATAACTTCATTTTTCTGCAATACGTTTTGAATCTTTTCGTTTAACAACCGTTAAATATTCAAAACAACCACTGCCTTGCAAAAGGCCACTCAATTTAAAATGTTCATGGGATTATAATTTGTTGAAAAGCCGCGTCAGATGAGACGCGGCTTTTTCATTTTATACCTGTTTTGTAACCTACGATTAAGAATAATAGAAAATTTATATTTTTGTATCCTGAACAAATCAATGCATACATTGTTAAAAACATAAATTTACACCCATACAATGCTCCGACGCCCACGCCGCAACCGTATTTCTCCTGCTATCCGCGGGATGGCTAACGAAACGCACCTCGATACTAGCCACCTGATATTTCCAATGTTTGTACTGGATGGCCAAAATATCAAAAGCGAAATTAAATCGCTACCGGGTATTTACCGTTTTTCACCAGAACACTTATTAACAGAGATCGAGGAATGTATGGAATTAGGTTTGACCAATTTTATTTTATTCCCTGCTGTCGCAGATGCCCTCAAAGATACCACCGCCACGTATAGTTACCACGAGGATAATTTTTATTTAAAAGTGGCACGCGATATCAAAGCGAGGTTTCCCGAATGTTGCCTCATTAGCGATGTGGCTATGGATCCGTATAGCAGCGATGGCCACGACGGACTGGTGCGCGATGGTGCTATTGTCAACGATGATACATTGCCTATTTTAGCCAAAATGTCGGTGGCTCAAGCCGCCGCTGGTTTTGATATGCTCGGCCCATCGGATATGATGGATGGTCGTATAGGCTTTATTCGGCAAGCACTGGATGATGCAGGGTTTACCAATACCGGTATTTTGGCGTACACCGCTAAATATGCGAGTGCTTTTTATGGCCCATTTCGCGATGCGCTCGATTCTGCGCCCAAAAGTGGCGACAAAAA
>JAAFHO010000620.1 GCA_013297575.1 Chitinophagales bacterium | reverse complement strand
TAGTATGGGTCGTAAAGCACTTTACTATTTAAAATTAATAATTTAATATTTTTTTAATTTTAAATAGCAAACGCTTAATTTTAAATTATTTATTTTACAGTCTCCCTCAGTACACTGTAAAATTATTTATCTTATATTCTCTAATTGGCTGTATTGTCCAAAGCAGTTCCGAACACTCTCCAAATTGCCCAACGCGGGATGGGTTGAGCCAAAAGACGTAGAACGAAGAGCCTTAGGCTCGGCCTATGTTGTAACGGCGGATTTCAATCCGCCCCAATGTTATGCAATTATTTGAGAGCCGTAGGCTCGGCACATATTCCGTCATTTCAAATCTTCAAAAATGTATTGTTTATTTTATTAAACCTTGAATATCTGCAATAATATGTATCGAGCCTAAGGCTCTCCATAACTTGTTGTGCATCATTTCCGCGGATTAAAATCCGCTGCTACAAGATGGTCCGAGCCTAACGGCTCTTATATCGTACGCTCCAGGTTTGAACGCGTAGTCACGCCGCCACTAAACTCGACTATCGAAAGGGTTTTCGAAGGGCATTAATCGAGATATACTGTAAAATAAATTTAGCCAAAATATAAAAAAGCATATTTTACAATGTACTAAATTAGATTGGAACACTACCGCACCACTATCGTTGACACATTACCTACCCGCAATACAAAATCGGTATTGCTCAAAGTAGGTACGTCCATAGAAAACGTGTTTTTGCCCTGTTCCATCGTAATTTGAGATGATAACAATAGTTTTCCGTCTAATCCGATCATTTGAACAACGATTCGTGCTTTGTCTGGCGCGGATACTTCAAAAACAACCCGATCGCCAATCACTGGATTTCCAAGCACTTTCACCTCAAAATCGGCCATTTGGGATGGCCCATATATACCGGATACTGTTCCAAATTCATCGGCACCGATATCATTAGCACCGTCTGTACGCAAGTGGTTATCAATATCGTGGTTGACTACCGTAAGATTTACACCTGTATTGATGCACGGACTGCCAGAGAGCAGGTGGTAATTTGCGTTCAATTTTGGGTCGGTATCAAAACTATGCAGGTCGCGGAATGTCTGCGCCTTCCATTGAGATAGCGACCAATCCTGCCAATCAAGGTTATCGTCCATAAATACTGCGCCATTCGGGTCGTAATAGATATTGTTGTCAATGACATTGTTGCCTTTGAGTGCGTTCTCGCGTACGCGCACGAGGGCCAAATTTTGGGCTGCCGCTTGTACAAAAATATTATTTTGGATACGCACATTTTCGCTACCCACCCGTGCCGAGTTATTGTCGTCTAGCCATACATCGGTGGTATTGAAAAATAATCCAGCGTGTTCTGCTTGACCGCCATTAATCACCGTGTTATTATACACCTGTGCATCTTTTGCGCCCCAAAGTCCGATACCAGCATGTTGGGTATCAACGATCAGGTTGTTCATCACCAATCCGTTGATATTCTCAAAATAGGTTGGGTTGGCATTGGTATCAAACCATTCGGCATCGGTGTAAAAACCGAGATAAATGCCACCTTCGCCGCAGTTTTCTATCAAATTTCCATCAATAACACAGTTTTTGCCTCCTCCTTTTACATAAAGACCTGTGGTGGCAATATCGTGGATATGGCAATTGCGAACGGTCAAGTTTGGCGCATTTACATTGTCAATACCTTCCGCGTTGAGGTCGATAAGCGCGCCCGGGCCAGCACCAGTATGATGAATTTCGCAATTCAAGATGGTAATATTGGCGCAGGCAGGCGTGAGTTTGATACCATCGCGGCCGCTGTGGTGGATATTACAATCCTTCACAGTTACGTTGCTCACGCCGCGTCTTTGGTTAAAGGGAACGGAATTGTCCCAATCCCAATTGGTTTCAAATTTAATGGCGTAATAATAGCCACCTACAATTTCGAGCCGCTCCAGCGAGCCACCATTGGTTTCGGGTTCGTTGTACCAAAGGCAGGCACTCACATCCTCTACATTGGTGATAGCGGTAATCACGGCCCATTCGCTGGGATACGATTTGATGTGCAAGTCACTCTTATTGATGCGGATTTCGTTACTTTGGTAATTTCCACCGCGCAAAAGAATATCGTCACCCGGATTTGCGGCTTCAATCGCCGCTGTAAGGGTTTTAAAAGGGCTTGAAAGTGTGCCAGCGTTATTGTCGTTGCCATTGGTCGCCACGTACCAAGTGGCGGCTTGTGCACAGCAATGGGTGGCCAGCACGAATGCGATAGCGATAAGGTTTTTCATTAGAAGAATATGTGTTAATTAGTTGAAAGTGAGTGTTATTAATCCAATTTTCCCAATAATCCAATCCGAAGCATATACAAACCAAGCAATGTGACCAATAGCGACATTAAGATCAGTTGTACCCCAAGGATATGCGCGTTTTCAGGTTTTCCTGTATCAAAAACCACGGTAACGCGCTCATTCAATGCGTAGTTGCCAAACATCACCATCCCGCCAATACTGCTCCTTCCTTCCAAACTATCGGTAGAATTGGATGCTGTGGGGTACATAAAAACGGGTCTTCGTGCGCGTGTTTTTCCTTTTCGTACTCCTGTGGGTTCAGGTTGCACAGAAGGCGAATTGCGTCCTGCTAAAAAGCCAGAAATGCGGCCTTCTACCGTAGTACCTGTCATTCGTTGCAAGATAGGTTCGAAGGTTTCGCGACCAAAAGTATAAGTGGTATAGAGGCCAAGACCAAAGAAAAGGATTCGGAAAATGAATTTGAGCATGGTATTATCGTTTGTATTCTTCAAAAATACTCCCTCCAACTACTTTATTCGTGGCATTTACATTCAAGTCATTTACCTCGTAAAAGAGTTTTACCATATTGTCATCGGCACTCATAATGAGTTTTTGGCCGTCCAATTCATCTACTTTTCGGTATTGGAAAATATTAGGATTGGTAGAAGTGTAGGTAATGTCCAAATCCGCTTTATCTTGTTGGAACTCCCATTTTCCAGTGGAAACGGTACCCGCATTTGCACTGGAAAAAGTCCCTTCTGATTTGCTGCCCACCTTTTTGCCGTATTTAAATTCTAAATACTGGTCGGGCTCACCTGCCACGGTGACATTTTGCTCTGTACCATTTTCGTATTTCAGTTTAATGGTAGTTGTAACGGGATACCATTTCCCTTCGAGTTTTTTACCGTCGAATAGATCTGCTGGTGTATCCGTGCTTGATTTTTGGCAGGCTGCAAAAAAGCAAAGCATGATAAAGGGAATCATTATTGATAGTTGTTTCATATTTTGTTGTATTTTAGTACAAATCTGAGGAAACAACGATCCATTTCACCAAGGTTTCTAACCATCGGTGAAAAACAACGGGTGAACGGTGAAACTAGGTGTGTCTGCACCAATAATGTGGATTACCCTGCTTTTGAATTGATCCAATGTCTTGCTGGTTTTTCAACAAAACGATACGTCAAATAGGAGATGATAAGTGCTAGGCCAATAACGAGCGCTGTCATCAACCAATTGGTGCTTATATCCGACGGTGGCGGTGGCCCCGATGCTGCTGTACCCATACTCTGATAGGCCATAATGGCGCCAATAGTGTACATCAATGGTTGATGTGTTAAATAGATCGAAAAAGACCAATCGCCAAGTCTTTGGAGCGGTTTTGAGCCTAAAAAAGCGTTCATTCCAGCACTTCCATAAGCCGCAGATAATAAAATAAGTGGGAAAAATATC
>JAAFHO010000619.1 GCA_013297575.1 Chitinophagales bacterium | reverse complement strand
ATCGCCCGCGTTTCGGCTTCTTTTTTGCTCAAAAAAGCCCATTCGGTAGCATTTTGGAGCATACCTGTTGCGCCCACAACATAGTTTTCGGGTAAGGTTATTTTCACGTCGAAAGAACCAAATTCGGAATAAAATTCACCTTGATCCAAGTACGGCATGGCGTGCCAACCCTCACGGTCATATACTGCTGGCTTTGGATACCATTGCGTGATTTGGTAAGATCTACCCACATGGCCAAGTCGGGAGAAGGACGCGGGTATTTTGACCGTAAATGGAGTAGTTACCAAGATTTTATCACCTGGTTTTAATGGGCTGGCTAGCGGAATACACGCAATATCGGGATTTTTGGGATCGTATTTCCAAGCTGCTTTTACGCCATCTACCATAAAATCGAGGGATTTGATGCTGCCTAAATCCGTATCTTTTGCAAAATAAAACGCGGCCTTACCCTGTCTTAATTTTTGCTTACAAAAAGCTGAACGGCGATTTTTGAAGGCATTGGGCCAAAGATGTACCCATATTTCGCTGAGTTGATCAGGGGAGTGGTTGATGTATTCAAAACTAATATCACCAGTAAGGGTGTGTTTTGTATCGTCCAAACTCACTTTGATCGTGTAATTTACTTCCTGTTGGAAATAAGGTTTTTGAGCCAAAACCATAGAGGCCGTAGCAACAAAAGAAAAGAAGAGGAAAAAGCGTATATTGCTGTTGATGCGCATGTATAAAGATTTAAAAGAGGGCAAAAATAGACATAATTGTCAAGTAGAAGGGCAATAAACCCATTCAAAAGCCATAATTAGTCGTAACTCAGCAGCATTATGGTGTTTTTTTACTGTTTAGTTGGCTCGACACTTGCAAGTATCGCTTCAGCACCCCTACCTTTGCGTACCGTAGTTTTACCAGTTTACTGGCACACCCACACCCTACCGCACACACACACGCATATTTTTTTCTTCACACCTATCGTATCTCTTTCACCATGAAAGTTAAAAAATTCTTTTGGGATTACCTTTATTTTACCCGTGTTGAACGCAATGGCATCATTTTTTTAGTTTGCACTTGCTTGTTTTTGTTAGCGTTACCCAGTATTTATGGGTATTTTTTTAACAAAAAATCCTATATTACGCATCAAGTGCTTTTTGACTCGAACGCACCTCAAGCCTCGGACAGCGCACCAAGCGTTGAAGAACAAGCATCCGAACAACGATCAAATACGCTGTTCCATTTCAACCCAAATACCTGTTCCGCCCCAGACTTTAAAGCACTTGGCCTATCTGAAAAAACGATCAAAAGTATCTTGAACTACCGCAGTAAAGGGGGAAAATTCAAACAACCCGATGATTTTTCAAAAATTTATACGCTTTCGGATGAAGATTTTCATCGCCTCCGGCCATGGATCACAATGGACTATCGTGTAAATGACACCGCAGAAATGCCTCCCTATGAACAAGTACAAAAACCGTTGGCCATAATGAAGCCATTCGATCCAAATCTAGTAGATGCTGCTATGCTTTCTAGTTTTGGACTATCGGACAAAACGATCAGTGGTTGGCTGAATTACCGCAGTAAAGGCGGGTATTTCCGGCAAAAAGAAGATGTAAGGAAATTATTTACGCTTTCCGAAATGGATTACCAACGCCTGTATCCATTCATGTTTATCGGCGAAAAAGCGACAACGGAAGTGGCTGTAAACCTACCCGACAAAGCACGTGCAACAAATGTAAGTAGCAAACGCACCATTGCAACAGTAGATATAAACAGTGCCGAAATAGAAGATTTGGTAGAGTTACCAGGGATTGGGGAAGGCTGGGCCAAACGTATCCTTAATTGGCGTGATAAACTAGGTGGCTTTAGCAGAATTGAGCAAGTGGGCGAAACGAGGATGCTGCCCGACAGTGTTTTTCAAAAAGTACGCCCTTTTTTACAGGTTCAAGATCAGACGTTTAAAAAAATATCACTTAATACAGCTACTTGGGACGAACTCAATGAGCATCCGTATATCGAATCCAAGCAGGCAAGGTGGATTATTGCGTTTCGAGAACAACACGGACGCTTTAGGAGTGTAGAAGAACTCCTTCAAATTATTGAGTTAAAAAAAGATTGGCTGGAAAAGGTGCGGCCTTATTTGGCGGTTTGAGTTTTTAAAGTGAGGGTATATTCGGCTACTGCTTTGATTTCTGCTTCATTTAACAGCGCCTTGAATGGCGTCATCAAGTTTTTTCCATTGGTAATGATATGGATACGGGAATCAAGTGGCAAGTCCGAAATACTCAGGTTTTTGGCTCCATTTAAGCCCAGAGCACCATCGACACCATGACAATTAATGCAGTTGGCCCTAAAAACGGCCATGCCATCGGGTGCGGAGACACCCTTCTCTGCGTTCTTTTTTCGGGTTGCTTCAGTCGATTTAGCGATTTCATCCGCGGCTGAATTACATGCGTTAAAGGCGATTAGAAGTGCGCTAAGCGAAAAAATTAGTTTGTTCATAAAAAATAATACAAAAATATCGTAAAAATCCAAAAGTTGACATTAAGTTTGCACGGGCATTTTGAGTTCTATGATTTTATTTGATTTGTGGGCTTTTTTGCATAGTAAAACCCAAATTAAATAAAATAGTTGCTTTGGTTTCGCTCAACTGGGTGCCTCGGCTTCGCTCGGCAACCAGTTGAGCGAAACCAAAGCACCCAGTTGAGCAAAACCGAAGCACCCAGTAGAGCAAAACCGAGGCCGGTTGCCGAGCGTAGCCGAATCGGTTGCTGAGCGTAGCCGAAGCAGGTTGCCGAGCGTAGCCGAGGCAAAAGAGATAACTACACTTTAATTAGTGTTTGTTCATAGTGTTTGTTTTTTGTTTTGTCCCTGTTGAGTAGAAAGTATTAAACAGGGATTTTTATGAAATAAATGTTAATTTGCCAAATAGTTTGAACGATATTGAAGTTTGGCACATTATTGGATAATAATTAATTGCTTCATACAATAGAATGGTTTAGTGAAACGGCCCGGGGCGCAATTGCTACCGGGCTTATTTTTTTAGTGTATTTTTGCCGCTTACAATACACTATTCCATGATTTTACCTTTCGATGACCTCATCACCTCGCTCTCGCCTAGATATGGCGACGTAGAAGCGCGTAGTATTGCCCGTATAGTATTGGAGGATGCTTTCGGAACTAAACAATATACAACATTCCAACTCAAAGAAACAATCGAGATTTCTGAATACGATCGTATCAAAACGGCACTGATCAACGGCGTTCCATTACAATATATATTGGGTGTTGCTGATTTTTTTGGACTAAAGTTTAAAGTCACCCCTGCCGTGCTTATTCCCCGACAAGAAACCGAAGAACTCGTAGATTTGATCATTCAATATTTAAAAAAACAGGAAAATTCCTCTGCTAGGGTTTTAGATATTGGACTGGGCAGCGGATGTATTGGTATTACATTAAAGCGAAAACTACCGAATATCGAATTATATGGTATCGAAAAAAGTAGCGCAGCCCTTGCTGTTGCTCAGGAAAATGCAAGCCAAATTTTGGGCAACTCATCCTTGGTACATTTTACGGAAGCGGATTTGTTAACTGATAATTTTAATGATTTACCGATGTTTGATGTGATTGTGAGCAATCCTCCATATATACCTCGGCATGAAATGGCTGTAATGCCAGCACACGTTTTGGAACATGAACCGGAATTGGCCTTGTTTGTGGAGGGCGATGAT
>JAAFHO010000062.1 GCA_013297575.1 Chitinophagales bacterium | reverse complement strand
TACGGCACAAAGCCTGCAAACCAATCTTTTCTGCTCTAATGAGGCGCACCAAAAGCGCGAAGACCTCTCTTTGGTCATGGACCAACTCAACCAACGCTATGGTAAAGGAACGGTTCGACAAGGGCATCAAGCCCAGTTTACGACGCAAGGAACGGTGCAGCAGTTTAAATCGCCTTGTTATACGACAGTGCTGGAGGATATTAAACTTGTAAAAGATTGATTGTCTTGAGATTGTATTGAAGGCGTGGTTGCTATGCGCTGTAAATTAAACGAGGCAAATATACCCCGGATAAGTATTTGGACATAAATAACTGCTTTTAAAAATTCACCTTTTTCGTTCCAAACTATACCAAATCACCACAGCCAAACAACCTAAATACCAATGTTTAAGGGGATTTTTCCAATTGAATAACCCTAGCAGCATAAAAACACCAATAGGTAATATGACCAATACAGTGTTGACTGTTCCAAGGCTACGGGTCATGGTCCTACTTTCCCGTAGCGGTGCGGGAGATTGATCGATCAATAATGGAAAAAGGAACATCAACTGGACTTCCACGATATAAAAACAAACGATGGACAAAGGGGCATACACCCAGCCCAATGGCGACAAAAAAAACAGGGCAATCAGAAAAACAGCACCGCTTATGGCGTATTTTAATAGACCATAAAACGCAAAATTGATCCCATGCTGCAAGGTTCTTTTCTCATCGAATTGGAGTATTTGCATCCAATGAAACATCCATCTGGCGCCTGTGCTGAAAATACCCTTTTGTAGGTCTTGTACGGGTAATACCGCAGGATTTTGCGCCATTTCGGCCCGCGCAAGGCGCAGTAACAGCCACGCGTTCATGCGCAAAAAATAAAATGCACCCAACTCAACCAAGCGATACCATTGCCAAATACCAACATTCGGTGGTACAAATGTTCTGTTTTTCCGCATCTTTTGATATGAAAAACAAATTCATCGTAACAAATCGCCGTTACAGTATAAATGAGTACCACCAAAATCGGGATAAGATATTGGGTAGGTGTATCACTGAGCATAGCCAACCACATCAGGATAAACATCGGTAATCCGCCCAATCCAAGTGCCGCCGCTTCTGCATCGCGCTCTTTTTTTGGGATTTTCATGTTCAACGGGTTTCGATGGTACCGCCAATCCAGTACCCCGCCTGTGGTGGCAATCGCTCCTGCGACACTGAGCAACAGGAATTGCCAAGGGACAAATGGGAATTTGGACACGAGACCCAGTTTGGGATGCTGCCAATACAACACCATCAATACACCAAATAACAGTGCAGGTGCAAAGAGTAAAATAAGGGACAGGTATGGCCGGAGTGGGTTGTGTTTCATAGGGGGGCAAATTTAGGTTTATTTAAAAAAATCAACTGCCTTTTTGTATATTATACATAAATAAACGCTATACAAACATAAAATAGTCTATTCAGAGGAACATAAGGTGCAAAAGTACTACTTTATGAAAAAGTATAAAATATTTAATTTATATTTTTTAAAACACAATCACTTCAATCACTCGAAAATGGACTAAGTTTGCATCCATAAAACAAGTCATTATGTATAAAATTTTATTAAGCATATTACTAAAAATTGATCCCTCTTGGAGTCCTGAGTACTTCAGCGGTCAGCGCAAACTAGATGAGTTAAAGCGCCAAACAAATGGGGTTATTACCTTGGCTATATTTTATTTCTGCCAATTGCTCGTTTTTCGACTATTAGCAGAAGTCGATAATATTTATTTTGATAAATTTAAAGACATAAAATATGACGGTCGGCTTTATCAAATTTTTGGTACTTTTCTAGGTGCTGTACTTGCGGCTATTATGTTATGGTTCTTGAGAAAAAAGAATGTATATTTTGAAAAAAAATTATCCATTTTATCCGTACTGTTGCTTTTTAATTGTGTGTCTTTGGTAGCAATTGCGGGACTTTTATTTCTTTATGGCCACGATATAGTTGAAGATTCAAAAACATCATATAAGATATTTAGAATGCTATTTGGTGTATCGTTTGCTCCGGGCATTGGTCTAGTGATTGTATGGGCATGTGAGAATGTTTTTTTACATTTAAGGACATCTTCCGTAATGTTTATAGGGCTTCTAGGTTTTTTGGGTGCATTTTTAAGCTCATTATTTGGGGGAATTGTGATCAGTTGTTTGAATTTAAAATTAATAGATAAAATAGATAAAAGCGTGGTACTCTATATTTCTACGGTACTCATTCTACTAGTATCTTTTGTTGGCTTTATGATATTGTTACGTAAGAAGAATGTACTGAATGATGCCAGTATTGTTCATAGGGAAGCAGGATTAAAAAGTACTAAAACCGTTGAATTTTCGTGGCCTTCAATAATGAAAATCATTGCCACAAAGACCTTCACTAATAATTTAAAACTCGTTATTTATGCTTGTTTTATAGGGCTTTCTGTGCAGTTCTTTACTTTTTTTGTTGGGATATATGATAAATTAAGCGATAAAAAAATAGTAGTATTAACCGATTCCAAAGAGGATAACCAAGGGAAACGTGCGTCAATGAAAGATACTAAGGATACCGTAGAAAATGTATTTATTTTACAAAAGGATATCTCAACCAAAATGGATGCTAAAATAGCCGATGATACTTTACCTGTCATAGTAAAAGATGTATTTATTTTCCAAAAGGATAGTTCAACCCAAATGAATGCTAAAATAGCCGATGAATATGTACTCCCTCCTAAATTACCTGCTCAATTTGGGATGAAAAAATATTGTGATAGCGAAGGAGATAAAGTAAAATATAAAATATATCCATCTTTTTTAAGTGCCGGGCGTTATTTGGGTATGTTTTTAGCTTGTTTTTTAATTTTTAAATATATTATAAATGAGAGAAAGTCCTTTTCGTACTTTTATCGAAACCTACAGCGGTCAATAGTCGCACTACTTTTATTGCAATTGCTTGTATTTTCATTGTTTTTTATAATATTTACACAAAAGTGGATTGATGTGCAAGATCCTCTATTTGCGCTGCTATTTTCGTTACTGATTGGCTTTTTTTGCTCTGTCTGGCTATTGGGTATATTGCACGTATCTGAAAATTTCAACCTTAGACTAAGGCCTTGGATAACACTTATTGCACCCAACATATATAGAACATCGGAATTGATTCTTCAACTCCGTGCTGAAAGTGTGTTTTGCCGATCACCAGAATATAGTTACGATATTAGTATTGCAGTACTGGCATGGGGGCTTATATTTATTGTTATATCAATAACTGGTGCAATGGGATTACGAAATGGATTTGAAAAAGACGCTCTTTTTATACCCAATAACAAAAGCCTTGCCAACGCCAAAATACGATCAAGTATTAAAAAAACTAATATCAATAGAAGTACAGTTGATGCGTTCTATGAAGAGGCTAGTCAGTTAATTCACGTGCGATTAAAAAAAGCCTTGAAGGAACATTATTATCTTAGTTCTATTTTTTATAAAAACGAGAAAGAGGAGATTATAAGAGTACCATTCAGCACAAATGAAACTGCGTGTAATGTTTACTTAGGTATAGACCCCAACAATGCCAAAAAGACAAACTACGATATTGCGTTCCAGATTCACTATAATATTCTAAAGGACAGGGATGAAAAAGTAAAATTTTTGAGTCTTTCTAAGCGTACATTAAATGAAGATATTAAAGGGATGATTTTTTGGTATCCAGGAAAAGCAGGGCGAAAATTAGAATCTAGGTATGCACCTAATGGATATGAAATTTATGATTTGGCGAGTCTAAAAATTGATAAGTCTATACTACTTAGCGGTTTAGAAAAATTTGAGTCAGGGGATATAAAAGGTAGTACAGAATTTATTCGTAATACCTTGGATAATATTGATATGTCGTCCAATTTGGAGACAGTTAAAAATGCCTTAGTACGACCATTAGAATTAGTATCTGATTTGAATGCGATTACAAGGTCTTTAATGTTTTTCAAATTTGAAGCAGAACGCTATGACCCTGAGCGTTATTATTTATACATAATTAAGCCATATACTTCTTCCCCAAAAACAGTACTTGTACTGAGTACTGTTGTGCCATTATCCATCAAACGTTTAGAACAGCTTCGAACGATTATTGGGTTTTCAGAAAGTGAATGGCAGAAAAGCAGCACCAAATATAGTGAGAAAAATATTGCATATAAAGATGTTTTAGAAAATGTTAGCCATGCTCAAAAACATATTTTTGGATCATTAAAGGGGCTGGCTGGCTACATCCGAACCCATCCGGTTATTGTTAATTCAAGTGATGAATACCTTACAAATTCAGCAAATCAAGTCAGTTTTTGTATTGATCATTTGGCACTTGTAAACCGCTTTAATCTAGCACTTTACAGGGCCAAAAACAATGATGAGACGTATAAGCCCTTCCAAGATTTAGAATCAGATATTCAAGAAACACTCGCTAAAACTTGGATTGACGTGGATCAATTAATACCAGAAATTTATCATGAAATGAAGAATTCTTTGGATTTAATTAAATTTAATGATGATGGGCATGACCGAAATGTAGAGCAGATGCTGCAGCAAAAAATTGAAGAATATAAGCCTATGCAGGTCAAATTCAAAGGAATCAACTTCGGTATCCGAATTGTACTCAATGATTTAATTAAGAATGCTTTGAAAAGAACAAATTCAAAAAAACCAGATATTTCTATCACTAAGCACGATTCAGAAGAGGAGTATATTGAAATACGCATAATGAACAATAAAAAGCTAGCAATGAGAGATTATGAGGAATTCAATATTCGAGAGAAATCCAAAAAAATTGGAATAAGAACGGTAAGGGATATACTTGGTCTTCCCTATCTAATTGGGGAGAGTGAAGGAGACCCCAAAATAGATCTTAAAATGTATCCTCCTAACGAAGAGATAAACGAAACCTTAGTAAGTCTATTTATACCAAAACAATATTTATCATAAGTAAATTTTAATAAATGCATAAATTTAAAATAATGATCGTTGATGATGTAGCAATAAAAAGGGATATTGCTCAAGCTTCTCTTTTGCTCAATGCCTCTGACAAAAATGTACAACATTTGGATATAATAGCCTCCATTTATGATATTAAAAGGTACAAAATTGCGGGCGAGGCAATACGCGATATGGATATATTCAAACCTGATTTGGCCCTCATTGACGTTGCATTCCATGAATTGGAATACGCTGATATAAAAGAGGCTGGCTTTGATCCCAATACCGAAATGGGGCGATTAAGGGGGCTTGATATCCTTAAGGCTATTCCTGAAAAATGCCCAGAATGTATGGCTGTTGTATTTTCAGGTATGGTTGGAGAACTGGATATTTACACACAACTTGAAGAGCGAGGCATCATTAATGCAGCCTATTTTGTACCTATATATAGCAAAGATGTTGGATTAATACAATTGTCCAAGCATAACCGCCAGCAAGTAGCACTAATGGTTGAGCAAAAACTTTCTAGGCTGGATTGGGATTATCTCAAAGAGCAATGTATCAAAATAGATACAATGCAAGAAGAAGAAATGCTTAATTTGGTCATTCGATCGGGAGAAATAGAGTACAGAGCCGCTCATTTTTTTGCTTATCAGGCAGAGTTTGTGGGTAATCAAATTATTTATCCGCACTTAAAAGAAACAATACTCGAATTATTGAGCATTCCCACTGAAAGTGTAGATATGCACTCTAAGTATGTAAAACTCAATGGTCATTGGAATAAAAAAGAAATTCGTTCGGCAATAGATAGTTTCCGCGAAAGTAATTATTTTGATCGCGATAACAGGCAAATAGACCTTGATGCTGCCAATTATTTGCTGGATGCATTAAAAGCCCAAAGAACAATGACTAACTTTAACCCAGTCTATTTTAATCCCTTAGGTAGATATAATGTTGGTATGCAATCGGGAGTGTTTGGCGACTCAGGATGGACTAGTATATTCATCAATGCTTTAACAATGCGGCGAGTAATTTTAGGGCTTAATCAGTTAGCTGAATTGGAGGTATTTGTGCCTAATAAACAAGCCTATGAACCCAATTTGAAACCATTTAGTACTTTTTTTAAAATTTGCAGACTGGTAGGCACTTATAATGTTTCTAATGATAACCTCAAAAAAATCTTAATAAAAGATTTTGGACTATCCAAAATATCCTTCAAACACGAGCCAATGCGCGAACGACTGAATACGAGCAGTGATTATTTATTACCCGAAGAAACATCTTTTTTGAACGAATTTATTCCATTAATCCAAAGCCGATTTGATCCAAATTACAAAGGCGATAATCCTTACTTTAGGGATATGCGGGGGCAATAGGTTTATCGGTCTGTGTTGAGTGTAATGGGGCTTGAGTTTTTGCAAAAGAATGGAACTTTTTCGGTTATGAAATTTAGATTTTTTCACAATCAAATCACTCAATAATCACTACACTAATTAACCCCAATCTTTATCTTTGTTTCATCAAAGAAAGATAAAAAAATATTAAAAATACTAAGTGCATCATCTAAAAAATATGCATTAATAACAAAAATGCTGCTACTAGGCGGCCCTATAATTCTATATAAAAACACCAGTATTTTCACTTTTAAACAAAACAAAATATGCCATAATTTTTTTTGCGCCTGCCTTGGCGCTTTTAGCCCCCGCCCATCGCCCAGTTTGAAGTATAGTAGAACTGGGCGAAAAAACTATACCTTCCAAATAACCACGCCAACTCATTTTTTCTCATTTTCTAACTTCAATTTTATGCTGCTATCAACTATCGCACGTTGCTTGGCCACCTTTTTCCTTGCCTTTTTGGGAGATACAGTGGCATTTTCATCCACTTTTGAAGTGGAACCCAATAATAATGAAGCCTCTAGTCAGGTCATCTTGTTAGGTGCTGAGTATTCAGGACAGGTGACCACAATGCAGGATAAGGATTATTTTGCAATCCCCAATCTGCCTCAAGGAGCATATACCCTATCTATTAAATACCCATTAAACGCTCCTCATCGCGATTGGTGGACGATACTTGAATCTACTACTGGGCTGGAACCATCACACGAGTGTTACTATCCCAGTGCTGGTATTCACTTGGTGGTATTCAAAAATTGCAAAACCCAAACAGTATATTTCCGTGGTGTACCTAATACAGATTTTGGGTTGACAAACCACCAATACACTATCAAAGTGTCAAGTGACGATGTAGAAGACCCTGATGAATGCACAGACCTATCGACCGATGCCCGAACGGTAGAAATGCCTTCTGTTTTAATCGGTAAGATTGCTATCAAAGGCGATAAAGAATGGTTTAAAATCAAGCACATTTCATCCGGCCAGTTTTCTATTAACGCTACCACCCCTTTTGGCGAAGCGATGGAACTATCGCTATACAACTCCACCGATCCTAATGCCACTCCAATAGCGACAGGGACTAATGTTTTGAATACGATTATTCCTCAAGGAGCAGGGGGGACATACTATTTATTGGCAAATTATCCAGTAGATGTATCTGCGAATAAACCGTACTCTTTACAATTAAATTATGTAGTAGCTACCCCACCAAGTGCACTTTTTAGTTTTACAAAAAATAGTTTGACTGTAAAATTTACACCGCAAGCACAAGACCCTACTTTCACATATTCCTGGGATTTTGGGAATGGCTTTTTCAGTTCCGATATGATTCCTGTACATACCTATACGAGCAATGGCGTATATAATGTAAAACTGACGGTGACAAATAGTATCGGAGAATCGGCCACCTACCAGCAAACCCTATCAATACAAACGATTACCATTCGATACGGCATAGCAGAAGGGAAACAAGGCGATACTGTTTTGGTAACAGTTCGTGCATTTGGGTTCCCTGATCGTTTAACTGGTATTCAGGGAGTAAACTATGTAGATACTTCGGTTTGTAAAGTGATTGGCTTTAAATCCGGAAAACTGGATGTGTCCAACATTATCAATAATCCGGCAAACAACGCTTTCATCCTCACACTTAATGGAAATGGAGTGCCCGTAGCCGATGGGGATACCCTGATGAGTATAAGGGTGGTGCTTAATGGAAACCCTGGAGATACCTCTCTTATCAGACTCGAGTCTGGAACGACCCTAGGTGTGCAGATAGTTGGAATAGTAGGAAATACAGCCCAAATCCTTGACGTTACGGTAATACCAGGGGTGGTAAAAATACGTAATTTTTTTAAAGTTTCGGGGCATGTTTTACGGCCAAATGGCCTCCCAACGCCAAATACGGTCGTAGTTCTGTCTATTGGTACTACTGAAATAAAGACAACAGTAACAGATGCACAAGGAGGCTATACATTGGATAGTGTGCCTTTTGCAAATGCACCCTATATCCTTACCGTCGCAAAAAATGACTCTTCGGTAATCAATGGCTTATCCGCCTACACCATCTATCTCGCTACTCGATGGCTCGTAGGATTAGATAATTCCTACATTGTAGCCCCATGGCAAGCGCAAATAATTGATGTAAATTGCGACAATACCGTTTCGGTTCAGGATCTAGTGCTGCAACAACGATTTGTCGTTGGCCTCGAAACCAAATTTCCATGCGATTATGACTGGTTGCTCTGGCGCAGTGATTTTAATTGGCCAAGCACTATTGCCCCAATACCATTATCTCAAATTGCCCAATACTCAATTTTTAGTAATAATCTAGGGGATTCTGTAGTGGTCATTAATTTTATTGGGGCTCGTATCACTGATTTTACATTAGTCGATGAGCCAGATCAAATTACACCTGCGGAAACAGAAGTTCGGGGCTCAGAAATTTATGAAATGGGCCGTTTAGGCAAATTAAAAACTGGTGAAATTATTGAACGAACTGTTTACGCGGCGAACGATATGGAATTAGCAGCCGCTCAAATGCATTTTAAAGCCAATGATCCTGCGATCGAAATTTTGGATATTAGTCCAGTTGATATAGGACTATTACAAATTTTTTCCACTAATATACAGAAAAATAATGCAAAACTGAGCTTTGTCAATACTGGCAAGTCATCCATTTTGAAAGGCACACCGCTTTTTACGGTCAAAATGCGTATTCAAAACGACCTGAATAGTGAAACATTGCCGCTTTCAATAGCGCAAGAGCCAATGAATACACTTGCTCCTATCCAATATGACCCATCGGGTAATAAAAGCCAAATTAATTTGATTGAACGTGAGGAAGTAGAGACGGCTCACACAAGAGTGATAGGAACGCTAACGCCAAATCCTGCTACAGAAGAAGGTACCTCGCTTCTTATTGAAGGAAATGGTCTAGCAATTTGTACTATTTATAATACTTTAGGTGAGATGGTTTCTAATCAAAATCTAGAAATTAATGGATTACAGCGTGTTGCAGTGCCAACAGCACAACTTGCATCAGGTATTTACCATATCACTTTATTGGCAGATGGTTTGAACTACCAAAGCACTTTGGTCGTCGTGCGAAAATAATCAATGATACAAACTAGGCAGTGCTAATAACCAAATGGCTATTGGTGCTGCCATTTTTTTCAAAAAAATGAATATTATGAAAAAGATAATCTGTATATTGGTATTTTATACTCAATTCTTTACATCGGCAAGTGCCATTGAATTACAAATTGACAAAAAATATGTGGGTATAGGTGATACTGTACAGGTAAATATCTTAACTAATTCCTTCACTAATGTAGTAAGCCTTCAGTTTCCAATTAAATGGAATCCAGAAGAACTCTGTTACCTTGATGGTTATGCCCCAGTACTCACGTCGATGCAGTTGGGTAATACTGCAACAGGACAAGGCTTTATCCGTGTAATTTGGGTGGCACAGAGCGACAATGGTACTACACTACCAGATAGTAGCCGGATACTAACGATGAAGTTTAGGGTTTTGGCTCAATCAGGTATTGAAAGCCCAATTCAGGTAGCATTAAATGATCTTAATCTACAGTTTTATCAAAATATCGATGGTAGTTTGGTGCAAACCTTTCCTAATATTACAAATGGATGGGTAAAAATAAGGGATTGCTCTGATGTAGAAATTAATTTATACACAATTGATAATCAAACCATTGAACAAGGTGATAGTGTCCAACTAGCCGCCTTTGGAGCTTCAATATACTACTGGGAATCACATAGTATGTTATGGGTGAACCCGTTTTTGCCTATTCAAACAGATGCACCTACAGCAGATACGCAATATATCGTTCGAATGCTTAGGGCGGATGGATGCTTCGATGATGACACAATAACAGTAACTGTTGTACAACCCGCTCAGCCTCCTGCCAAAATTATTAATGCATTTACTCCAAACGGAGATGGTATAAACGATTTTTTGGTTTTTGAAAGACTTGAAAACATACAACTGGCCATATTTGATGCCAATGGCATTATGGTATTTTTTGATGCCAATTATCAAAATGATTGGGATGGTAAATCTCCCAATGGTACACTTTTGCCAGAAGGGGGATATTTTTATATACTTAAAACCTTTTCACCAGCAAGGCAGGCAAATGGAGTTTTACACTTAATTAGATAATAATATGAAACATATATTCACTTTTCTTTGCCTTATTCTTATCTTTTTACCTAGTACTATGGCACAAGGGCTAGAATTTAGAATACCTCATAGTCGTACTGAATTTATATATAATCCTGCCATGGCTGCTATTGAGAACAAATCTCATATTGGGATTGAATACAGATACCAATGGTTAAGTTTAATAGATGCTCCTAAAATGATCCAAATTACGATACAACACGCCCAGCCCAAACAAAATATGGCGATAGGCTTTGCATTACAGAGATCTACATTAGGGCTTTTGCAAACAACGAGAATTACACCAAGCTTGCGAATCTGGCTATGCAATCCGCGTAATCCTTATAAAATGCGCTGTAGTATCGGTGTATCTCCAGCGTTAAGATGGTCAAGAATAAACTACAATCACCTGATCACTCAAGTGCCTGACGATCCCTCTATTAGCGTACTCAATAGCCATAGACAATCCACATTACAACCGGGAATAGGCTTTTTTTATAGCACTGCGGCACTCAACCAAAGCGATAAAAACACGATATATTTTGGCATCTCTAATCAATTTGCTACTTTAAAATGGGGTAATAGGAGACCTGATATTAGGCATGAAACGAATCAGTTATATGTGTTGACAGGTAAGATTTGGCACACTAACTCCGGATGTTTTGATTTTCAATCAAGTCTAAGGTGGGATTATAGCCAATTTTGGAATATAGACTTGAGTATGAAATACGTACTTCCTTTCTTCCCTTTTTCGCTCGGAGGAAACACATCATTTGGAAGTATCGCACAACGCTGGGGTGTCCAGTTGGGTTATGAAGGAAATAACAATGATAAAAATCAGCATTACGGTATTCACGTTGCTTTGCGATACTTTTCTGGGATTTCAAGTACTTTTTATAGTGGTACAGTACCTACTTTTGACATTTCAATAGGAATGCCTTTTGGAGAGTAGTGTTATGTTTTTATTCATATTTTAATATTTTTTGTGTTTCGCTACTAAATTATGCCTCATTATACTGCCGCATTTGAACAAAAAAACGACTACTTATCCCCCTGCCCCAATTGCTAGATCTTTCAATTTTGTCCAGTTGCAATTGGGCAATAGCAGCCTCGTAGCGTTGTACATGAAGGATACCATCGTTCTTCACAAAAACTACTCTTCTTTTTCCACAAACACAATACCATAAGTTTCTAATTCGGCCATTACGGGCTCATATACTTCCGGCATGATAGGGATGTTCACGCCTGTGGTGGATATTTTACCCTGCATCAGCAGTTTTACAAAGATACCCAAAGGCAGCCCTACCAATTTGGACATGGCCGTTTCTTCGCTGTTTACTCCCTTCATCACTAGGGTAGAAGTAAGTTTTTTGCGTTTTCGATTGATTTCGTATTCAAAAACGTGCTGCATAATCACCATATCCTTATCGGTGGGTTGCAATGCCCATTTTTCGAGGAGTAGGTTTTCGAGTATTAGCGCGGGTGTAGCACTTTTTACTTTGATCCGGCGCTTGCTGAATAAGCCCAACCACTCCAGTTTTTGCATGATCTCGCTATTGGGGTCGGTTTCCAGCATTTTCGCCACGCGGTCTTTTACCGATCCGGTATGCTGGCTAATACCCAAAAATGCTTCCATCAGGTCGTGGTACGACAGCTTATCCGAATCCACAATAGGAAAAGTAGCATCGGTAAGACCAATACGGACGAGGGCGTTCCAAGCCTCACAGAATCCTTTGTGACGGATAGTGCCACGGAACAAATTTTTGATGTTTTTTAGGCCATACGCGTCTTTATACAGCATCGAATCGCGGTTGGCATATACTTCATACGTACCCATGCCCGGAATATCCACTTCGCGAAATTGACGAAACAGGCGGCGGTAAGGGATATATTTGAGTTTGTTGTCTTCCAAAAATTGCGCAGTACCTTGGCCTGCAAGTACTACATTGCGGGGGTTCCAACTGAATTTGTAATGCCAAGGGTTATTATCGTTTTCAGGGGCTACCAAGCCACCAGTATAGGAGTAAAAACCTGTGATATTGCCACCTTGCTTTTGGATTTGGTGTATGCGCTGCATGGCACTCATGTGGTCGATACCCGGATCAAGACCCAATTCGTTCATAAAGACTAATGCGCGTTGGCGGGCTTCGTCGCCGAGGCGGAACACTTGTTTGGATACATAACTGGCGGTCACCATGTGTTTGCCCAAAACGATACAATCTTGTGCTACATCCAGGTGCATTTGGGGCGGTAATAAAGATACCACCACATCGTGGCGTTGGATAAGGTCTTTACGATCTGCTTGTTTGGAGGCATCCAGCCAAGTAGGGCGGCCATTGGGATGATCGTGGACTTTGCGCTTGGCTTGCTCAATATCTGCATCGGCAACGGTTACCATAAAATTATTTTCCCTTGCCTGCTCCAGTATATAGTTAATAAAGATTGTGGCAGAACGTCCGGCACCAATTACTAAGAGGTTCTTCATCGCGTATTTTTGTATGTTGAGTATTTAGAAACAAGTTTTACTAATAAAATAGTTCGAGTAGCGTTCCTTTGTACTTGAATTAAAAAACAAAGGTGCGGCTTTTTAGTTGTGGAGAAAAGCAGTACAGTTAATTTTTTTATTTTTAGAATTTTTCAAGGCAAATCAATAAAAAAAAGTGTAAGAACACTTGTGTTTTTTTACCTTCGCCCCCAGTTATGATGCATTTTAGGCAGGCAATAGTGGTTTTAGACAAAAAGGAATATTCGCTTATACCGGGTAAGATCAATTCTTTTGATACCTTTTATGTGGATTTTCAACACGAGCCTTCGCGTGGGAATAGTGGTCGTTATGCCCTTTTTTTACATCCCAAACAGGATGTACTCGTTGATAAAATTGAACTTCAGTTTGAACTGCCTATGTCGGGTTTTTCCAGTGCCGTTACCTTTGCTTTGCGCTCTTCTGGTGATAGCCAAGAGCAGGATTTCGTGGTCAAAACGAAACCGCAGCCTGTTTTATTTAAGGGGGATACCTCTTTTAACAATATTCCGGCTGGGCGTGGATTGCTGCACGCTTGGTCTTATCTGCTGTTTAATGGTACAAAAAAACAAATACTAGCGGCTTCTACCAACGAATCTGCCGGATTTACGTCATTGCTTTACGATGCCGAACGACAAATATTAACGGTGCGCAAAGATGTAGGCCAAGGACTTCGCATGACGCATTCTTTCCCCGCACTCGATTTTTGGTGGGGCGATGGTGGTTTTGCACAGTTGCAGACGGATTTGGAAATCGTACCTAAAATGCGACCAAAAGCCTTGGTTTGGTCTGCTTCTGCTATCATGGGTTTTGACCAATTGGAGCAACAGGTGGAGATGGTGGCTGCATCGGGATTGCCGTTTACCCATTTTTGTTTGGGTAATGGCTGGCAATCACAAAATGGCGATTGGATTGGTACTAAACAAGCGCCTAAGCACCAGTTGTCGGCTTTGATCCGTAGTAAGGGACTGCGGCCTGCGCTTACTTTTTCGCCTTTTACGGCTTCGGTTCAATCGGATTTGGCACGCCAACACCCTGATTGGTTGGTGCAACACAATGGTAAACCAATTTTGGTGACTACCGCTAATGGTAGCGATGCTTATGCCTTGGATGTGTATCATGCCGGTGTTCGGGAGTATATTGCGGCTGTTTTTTACCAGTTTATAGAGCGTTGGGGCTTTGATACGTTTTTTTTAGAGGATTTGTCGGCGGCATGTGCATGGCCTAAAATGGAGAAAACACGCGGCCAATTGATGGAGGAGGCCACTACTTTGATCCGAAGTTCGGCAGGAAGTGCTTATTTGATCGCGGCACAGGTGCCTGTTGGTGCGGCAATCGGTCATTATGATGCGGTGCAAATGGGGAGTCCTTTGTATCGTGTGACAAAAGATAAATTGGACTGGCAGTTGATTGGGGGGCAATTGAATGTTCAACCGCTTTTGGCGGCTCAGTATATCAGGAATGCGCATTTGCAAATTGCGGGCAACCCAATAGCACTGCGCAGCACCTTGGATAAAAGGAATGCACGTGCCCAATATGCTTATTTGATTGTGCAAGCGTTGTGTAGCGATATTTTGATTGTTTCGGATGATTTGGGGGGATATTTGCCGGAACTTCGGTCGGAATTGGAGGAGGCGGTGTTTTTGCAACAGGCTGAGATTGTGGCAGTAAGTAGATTGTTGCCCAGTGGGACTAAGGTTGTTTTTGAGGTGGATGGGAATCGTTATACGGCTTATTTTAATTTTATGGATAAAAAAATGCGGGTTGGGGATGGTGAACGTGGGTTTGAATTGGAGGGCTTGGAGGGGTTGGTGATATAGTGGTGAAGGGGGTATGGGGGACGCACAGGGCGCTTCCCTGTGTTGGATATGTCGCCCCGTTGGGGCT